>VAZS01000408.1:0-6357 GCA_005884855.1 Alphaproteobacteria bacterium
CTAAACGCGTCGAAATTCGGCCTACTTCGTCCGTGATTAAGTCGCCCAGGCTCTGTTCTGGAGCGAAAAGCCGGTATAGGTTTGGATACGCTGTAGCCGACGGCGCCGGACACACTTGAAACCCGAACGTCACATTTAATGACCTCCTCAACAGAGGCGGGTCTCAAAGGACCGGAATCGGATTGTGCATTTTCCCTGGCTGTTAATTCGCAAGTCATTGTTGAACTGGATCGTTGTTGTCGCAGCGCTTGTGGTTGTTGCTCCTCGAAGTGTGCATGCGGAAGCGTTGCTGGTCGTTGAAGCCGATACCGGAAAGGTCCTGGAAGCCCAAAACGCAACCTATCCCTCGTATCCAGCATCGGTCACCAAGCTGATGACCGCCTATGTCACCCTAAAGGCCGTGAAAGAGGGGCGTATCTCGCTCGATACGACGCTCACGGTTTCGCCGGTCGCGGCCTCGCAATCGCCGTCGAAAATGGGATTGCGGCCGGGCACGCAGGTCACGGTCGATAATGCGCTCAAGATGATGCTGGTAAAGTCGGCCAACGACATGGCCGTGGTGCTCGCCGAAGGTGTCGGCGGTTCGATCGACGGTTTTTCCGCCATGATGAACGAGAACGCGCAGCGGCTCGGGATGACCCAGACGAGCTACGTCAATCCCAATGGTTTGCCCGCTGACGGTCAGGTCACTTCGGCGCGAGATCTTGCAATGCTGGCCCGCGCGATCATTGGCGATGTGCCCGAATACGAATATTTCGTCCACATTCCATCGATCCGCTTTGGCCGCAGGGTCACCCAGAACTTCAATAAGCTGATCGGACGTTATCCAGGCGCCGATGGCTTCAAGACCGGTTTCATCTGCGCCTCGGGCTACAACCTCGTGGCTTCCGCCACCCGCAACGGCAAGCGCCTGATCGCGGTGGTGCTCGGCGCTTCATCAGGCCAGGCGCGCGCGGTGAAAGCCGCTCAGTTGCTTGAACGCGGCTTTGGCAATAACACGCTGTCCTGGTTGCGTCCCTCGCTCGGCACCGTGGACAATCTGGCGCCGATCGATGCCTCGCCGCCGAACCTGCGCGACGAGATGTGCGGCGGCAAGCGTCACAAGCCGGCCAGCGATGAGGATGAAGACACTGTCGCCAGCAACACCGGAAATGCCGGAAGCGGCGAACCCGGCCTGACATTCTTCGCGGCCGGGCTGCAGCCGCCATTGCTGAAGCCCTCGGTGTTAATGGCCGGGGCGCCTGCGCCCTCGGAGCCGATCCCGGTTTACACAGGTCCGACGAGGACCGGCCCCGCCTTGATCGCTGCAATCGCGGCGGACTCCGACAAGCAAACAGTGCGGCGCGTCAAGAAGACTCACCTTGCCGCGAAGAAGCCGAGAAGCCGGCCGCCAAACCCGCAAAGCCCAAGGCTGTTGCCAAACCTCCGAGCAAACCCAAGAGCACCACCGAGGTCAGGCCGGCGGATCAAAAGAGCGCGGCGCCCCAGAGCTAAAGGCGCCGGTCTCCCGCGGGCACACCCTTGTCTTTTCCATCTGCAATGCTTTAGGCGGCGCGCGGCCGCTTGCCATCTGCCGCCTCATTGCTCAATACTGCCCAAAACAAGAAGTCCGGGCTCAATACCGCCGAACGCAATCACAGGGGGAATATCATGGAGCGCATATGGCTCAAGCAATATCCGGCCGGGATCCCTGCCGATATCGATCTGACCCAATACACTTCGCTGGTCCAGTTGCTGGAAGAAAGCTTTGCGAAGTTTAGCGATCGCAAGTCGTTCATCTGCATGGACAAGTCGATTACCTACCGCGATCTCGATCAGATATCGCTGGCGCTCGCGGCATATTTGCAGAGCAAGGGCCTGCAGAAGGGCGCGCGCGTCGCACTGATGATGCCGAACGTGCTGCAATATCCGGTCTCGACAACGGCCGTGCTGCGCGCGGGCTATGCGGTGGTGAACGTCAATCCGCTCTATACCCCGCGCGAACTGGAGCACCAGCTCAAGGATTCCGGCGCCGAGGCTATTGTCGTTCTCGAGAACTTCGCCACCACTGTTCAGCAGGTGATTCCGAGGACCGCGGTGAAGCACGTCATCATCGCAAGCATGGGAGACATGCTCGGCCTGAAGGGAATGATCGTCAACTTCGCGGTGCGCCGTGTGAAGAAGATGGTGCCGCCGTATTCGATTCCGGGCGCTGTCGCCTTTAATGATGCGGTTGCCGCCGGCCGCGGCAAAAGGTTCAGCAAACCCGCAATCGGGCCGGACGATGTCGCTTTCCTGCAATACACAGGTGGCACCACCGGCGTGTCCAAGGGCGCGACGCTGCTTCACCGCAACATTCTCGCCAATGTGTTGCAGAACGATGCCTGGCTGCAGCCTGCGCTATCGGAGCCGCCGCATATCGATCAGCTCTTTATCGTTTGCGCGCTACCGCTCTATCACATCTTCGCGCTGACCGCGTGCTTCCTGCTGGCGGTGCGCGCCGGCGGGGTCAATCTCCTGATCCCAAATCCGCGCGACATGGCCGGCTTCATCAAAGAATTGATGAAGTACCAGGTCAACAGCTTCCCGGCGGTGAACACGCTGTACAATGGGTTATTGCATCATCCCGATTTCAACAAGATCGATTTCTCCAAGCTCAAGATTTCAAACGGCGGCGGCATGGCGGTGCAACGCCCGGTCGCGGATCAGTGGAAGAAGCTGACCGGCTGCAGCATCGCGGAAGGCTACGGGCTTTCGGAAACCTCGCCGACCCTGACGTGCAATCCAGCTACCATGACCGACTTTAACGGCTCGATCGGAATCCCCGTGCCCTCGACTTATCTTTCGATCCGGGACGACGATGGCAATGAAGTGCCGTTTGGAGAGCCCGGAGAAATCTGCGCGAAGGGTCCGCAGATTATGGCGGGATACTGGAACAGACCCGACGAGACCGCCAAGGTGATGACCGCGGATGGCTATTTCCGCACCGGCGATATCGGCATCATGAGCCCGGACGGCTACACCAAGATCGTCGATCGCAAGAAGGATATGATCCTGGTGTCGGGCTTCAATGTCTATCCCAATGAGATCGAGGAAGTGATCGCCAGCCATCCCGGCGTGCTGGAGTGCGCGGTGATCGGGGTCCCCGACGAACGCTCTGGCGAAGCGGTCAAGGCGTTCATCGTGAAGAAGGATCCCAACGTCACCGCCGAGGACATCATCAAGTTTTGTCACGAGCAGTTGACCAACTACAAGATCCCAAAGCAGATCGAATTCAGGACCGAGCTGCCGAAGACCAATGTCGGAAAGATACTGCGCCGGCAGCTGCGCGACGAAAAGAAAGCCGCGGCCTGAACCGCCGGGCCACCCGGCTGAGAGCACAACAGCGAGCGCGCGGGGCGCGCCCGATTGCCATTTCCGCGGCACACGATATTGCGCCCCTCGCGAGCGCAGTCTAAGAACCACCCACACAGTTGAGGAGAAATGAACGATGACGATCAATGTTGGCGACAAGCTGCCCGAGGCGAAGTTTCGCGTGATGACCGCGGAAGGTCCGCAGGTCAAGACCACCGACGAAATCTTCAAGGGCAAGAAGGTCGCCCTGTTCGCGGTGCCCGGCGCCTACACCGGCACCTGCCACAAGATGCATTTGCCAAGCATTTTTCTCAACGCCTACGCCCTCAAGGACAAGGGTGTGAACAGTATCGCGATCGTCTCGGTCAATGACGCCTTTGTCATGAATGCCTGGAAGCGCGACACCGACCAACGCGATGAAGCCGTATTTCTCGCCGACGGCAACGCCGAATTCACCAAGGCGATCGGCATGGAGCTCGACGCTTCCGGCAACGGGCTCGGCATCCGCTCCAAGCGCTATTCGATGCTGGTCGAGGACGGCGTGGTCAAGAAGCTCAATCTCGAGCCGGCACCCGGCAAGGTCGAGGTTTCCGGCGGCGACACGCTGCTCGCCCAACTGTAAGTTCTCCGGCATTGTGAGCCAAAGGGCGGCGCAAAGCGCCGCCCTTTTCACGGGCTAGGATAGTTTCTATGGGGTGAGATCACGCCTCACATTCCAACACCCTCATCATTCAATCGCGGTCTTCAGCCTAGCCATCGCGACGCCATCCCGCGCCAGCTGGTCGGCGCGCTCGTTTGCATCATGGCCGGCGTGGCCCTTGACCCAGTGCCAGCGCACCTGATGCTGGTGCAGCGAGGCATCCAGCCGCTGCCAAAGATCGACGTTCTTGACCGGCTTTTTATCCGCGGTGCGCCAGCCGTTCTTTTTCCAACTGTTGATCCAGCCGGTGATGCCCTGCCGCACATACTGGCTGTCCGTGTAGAGATCGACCTTGCAGGGCTTGTTGAGAGCTTCCAGCGCTGAGATCGCGGCCATCAGCTCCATACGGTTGTTGGTGGTATGCGTCTCGCCGCCCTTTAATTCCTTTTCGACATCGCCGAACTTCAGGATAGCGCCCCAGCCGCCCGGCCCGGGATTGCCCGAGCAGGCGCCGTCGGTGTGAATGGTGACCGTCGGAAAAGGACTCACGCCACCAGCCCCGAGGCGGTCACGCCATAATCGCGCATACTGCCCACGCCCTGCTGGAAACGCAGCTTGCGGACGTATTCGAGCGGATCTTTTGGCCGCACCAACGCGCCAGGCGGAACGTTAAGAAAATCGACCAGGCGGGTCAGCAGGAAACGCAGCGCAGCGCCGCGCGCCAATAGCGGCAGCGCGCTCTCCTCAGCTTGCGACATCTTGCGTTCCCGGCCGTAGGCATTGAGGAATGCGCGGGCTTTGGTGACGTTGAACGAATAATCGCTCTCGAAGCACCAGGCGTTCAGGCAGATCGCAACGTCGTAGGCGAGCATGTCGTTGCAGGCAAAGGTGAAATCGATGATGCCGGAGAGCCGCTCGCCGAGAAAGAAAACATTGTCCGGAAACAGATCGGCGTGAATCACGCCATCTGGCAGATTCACCGGCCAAACGCCGCTTTCGAGATGATCGAGCTCAGCCGCGATGAACTGGCGCAAACCGTGCTGCAATTCGTCGGCGCGCGAAGCTGCTGCATCGAACAGCGGACGCCAGCCGGAAACCGACAGCGCATTGGCACGCGAGATCGTAAAATCGCGTCCGGCGAGATGCATTCGCGCCAGCGCCTGGCCGACACCGGCGCAGTGCGCGACGTTCGGCTTGCGAGGCCAGATGCCCTCCAGAAATCCGATGATCGCTGCGGGCCGGCCGGCCAAGACGCTCAGCACCTCGCCGCTTCGGTTCTTGACCGGCAGCGGACAGACGATGCCGCGCGATGCGAGATGCGTCATCAGTCCGAGAAAGAACGGCAGGTCGCGTTTGGCGACGCGCTTTTCATACAAGGTCAGGATGAAGTAGCCGGCAGTGGTATGCAGCAGGAAATTGGAGTTCTCGACGCCCTCGGCGATGCCCTTGTAGGACAATAATTCGCCGATCTCATAACGGCTCAGGAAATCCGCAAGCTCTTCGGCGGCGACGTCGGTGTAAACCGCCATCGCATCTACTCGGCGGCGTCTGGCCGCAGCGAGCGCGGCAGCGGAAAGAATTCGTTCTCTTCCGCAGCCGAGACCGTCTCCACATGCAGTTCGTAGCGCTCCGCGAATGCGCCCATGATCTCCTCGACGATCACTTCCGGCGCCGAAGCGCCCGCGGTGATGCCGACGCTCTCGATTCCTTCGAATCGCGACCAATCGATATCGCTGGCGCGCTGCGCCAGCACCGCAATCGGGCAGCCCTCGCGCTCCGCGACTTCGCGCAAGCGCTGCGAATTCGACGAGTTCGGCGCGCCGACCACGATCAAGGCGTCGACCACCGGGGCCACTTTCTTGACCGCGAGTTGGCGGTTGGTGGTGGCGTAGCAGATGTCTTCCTTGTGCGGGCCGGAGATGTTGGGAAATCGCTCCTTCAGCATCGCGACGATCTCGGCGGTGTCGTCGATCGACAACGTGGTCTGGGTCACGAATGCGAGATTGTTGGGATCTTTTGGCGTGAAGGTCGCGGCGTCATGCGCGGTCTCGATCAAGGTCACCGCACCTGCGGGCAGTTGCCCGAGCGTGCCCACCACTTCCGGGTGATGGGAATGCCCGATCAGCAGGATTTCCCGGCCGCGCTTGAAATGGATCGCCGCCTCGCGATGCACCTTGGTGACCAGCGGGCAGGTGGCATCCAGCGAAAAGAAATTGCGGGCCCGGGCGTCGGCGGGCACCGATTTGGGAACCCCATGCGCTGAAAACACTACGGGGGCGTTGGTGTTGTCAGGGATTTCAGCCAGTTCCTCGACGAAAATCGCGCCCTTGGTCTTCAGGCTATCGACGACATAGCGGTTGTGGACGATCTCGTGCCGCACATAA
>VAZS01000408.1:6394-13375 GCA_005884855.1 Alphaproteobacteria bacterium
GAATCACCCCTCGCCGCCGGGCGGGGAACGGTCAATTCCGGTAAGCACTTGGGACTGCTTTCGGGCGCTGTCAAGGCCGATCAGCTAACCATTGCGTGGTCAGGCCCGGACGGCTTATATAGGGCATAATTCCCGTCATCGCTGATGACCACGGCTTCGCCTCCCAGGGGGTGGGCGAAGCGCAAAGGAGATTTGCCATGAGCAATGCACCGCTGATGCCAAAGGCGACTGCCGTGTGGCTGGTCGACAACACCGCGCTCACGTTCGACCAAGTCGCCGATTTCACCAAAATGCACCCGCTCGAGGTCCGCGCCATCGCGGACGGCGACGCCGCCCAGGGCATCAAGGGCATGGACCCGATTTCGACCGGGCAGCTCACCCGCGACGAGATAGAAAGGGGCGAAAAGGATCCGAACTATCGGCTCAAGCTGGGCGAGAGCAAGGTGACGCTGCCGCCGCAGGCCAAGAAAAAAGGCCCGCGCTATACGCCGGTGTCGCGCCGCCATGAGCGGCCGAGCGCGATCTTGTGGTTGGTGCGCAACCATCCCGAGCTCAAGGACGCGCAGATCATGCGGCTGGTCGGCACCACCAAAACCACCATCGCCAGCGTGCGCGATCGCACCCACTGGAACGCCTCCACCTTGACGCCGATGGACCCGGTTACGCTCGGGTTGTGCTCGCAGATCGAGCTCGACTTTGAAGTACAGCGCGCCGCCAAGGAAAAGCCGGCCGACGCCGCCTACGGCGGAGCGACGCTGCTGCCTGCCTCGGAAACCACCCGCAAGGAGCCGGAATTCGAGCCGAGCGAGAAGCAGCGCGATGATCTCAACGTCGACGCAGTGTTCGCCAAGCTGAAAACCATCGGCGGCAAGAAGCCGGAAGGGGAGTAGGCCGGGCAGCAGCCGGCCTGATCGATCCACCAGTGTCGTCCCGGCCAAGTGAGCGTAGCGAACGCGAGCCGGGATCCATAACCACCGCCGTTCCGAGTTGATCGAGGTGGAGCGACCAGCGAGGGTAACCAACTAATGTTTGTGGTTGTTGTAGGGTCCCCGCGTGCGCGGGGACGACAAGCGGCTGGCGCTGGACATCACGCAACGCGTTCTGACGATTGGCGTTGCGCGCGCTCAGGTGACGCAGCGGCCGGGCTGAAGCAGTTTGGCGACTTCCGTCAACACGCTGACCACCGGCTCGCAGGCGACCTTGGGCCTTCCGGTGCCTGATTTGGTCGATGAAGGCGCCGAGGAGCCGTCGCGCGCCGACTTGGCCACCGGTAAACGAACCAGAACCGACGTACCCGGAAAATCATCCAGCCGCAGCGAAATCGTGTCGCTCGGAGCGCCCATCGTGCGGGCAGAACGATCCGCCTTGGCTTCGCGATTGACACCGCTGGCCGGGGCATCGCGAGTGACGCTGCTGGCTGCCGTCAACAGCAACTGCGCGCCGTCGGCGAGATCACGGCCAGCCGCCAGCGGTATCGCGCCGAGCGCCATCGCAATGGCTGCGGCACCGTAAACTCCTCGCGATACCTGAAACATGCTTGCGAACCCTCGCCCCATAGCGAACGGGAACACAACGCGATGGAACCGGCGCGGTTCGGCGAGCCAGTATCACTTAACCGTGTCTAAAAATTTTTGGACCGGCCGGAACGATCCGGGGTGGTCGGAGTCATTCGAGCAGCCGGTTATCCCCCCTGCCCCATTGACCGGCGATGTAGGGCGCGACTGTGGTGATGCCAGTCGCGCCTTACTTTTTATCTTTTTTCTTATCTTTCCACGCAGTTCTTTTTCCACGCAGTCTGTGAGCGCGAATAAAAAATCCGGCGTGCCGTGAAGCACGCCGGATTTCTTCGGCAACGAATTTTTGTTCAGGCCATACTTTTGTTCAGGCGACCCTTGTTCTTCAGGCGACCCTTGGCGTCCTGTTGCGCGAGTTGCGCTGGAAGAACAGTGCCTGGCTTGCCACCGCCGAGACCATCGCCGGCTGGAACGGTTTCGAAATCAGGAACGCCGGTTCGGGGCGCTCGCCGGTGAGGAAGCGTTCGGGATAGGCGGTGATGAATACCACCGGCACCTCAAACACACGCAACAGCTCGTTGACCGCGTCCAAGCCGGAGCTGCCGTCGGCGAGCTGGATGTCGGCCAGGATCAGGCCCGGCTTCTTGTTCTTGGCAAGCGCTACTGCGTCGGAATGGGTTCGGGCGACACCGATCACGTTGTGCCCCAGATTCTTCACGAGCGTCTCGAGATCCATCGCAATGAATGTCTCGTCCTCGATGATCAACACGTCGGTGGCGATCTCGGCCGCCATTTCGCGGCCGGCGGCGTCCGCGAGGCTGCGCGTCTCGGACACGTCGGTGCCCAGAATGAAAGCGACTTCTTCTTCCGAGAAGCCCTCCAGCGACAACAGCAAAAAGGCTTGGCGCGGCAACGGGGTGATGTTGGAAAGCCGGCGCTCCGAGGGCAGCGGCAGCGTGGTCACCTCGGAATCGTCGTTGATCGCGACAGAATTCCATATCTGCGTGAATAGCCGGAACAGCCCGGCGCGCGGTCCATGCCGCTCGTCGAGCAGCGAGGGATCCTGGAGCAGGGCCTCCAGCATCGCTCCGACGTAAGCGTCGCCGGACGCCTGGCTCCCCGTCAACGCACGGGCATAGCGCCGCAACAGCGGTAAATGTTCAGCAACGAGCTGTGATCGGGACATCCCCACTCCATTTATTCTCTGGGCCAAGGCATGCAGCTTGGGGTGACCCGGCTCCCCCTAGGTGTGGCTGATTACGCGCAAGCAGCATAAAAGTTCCCCATTAGCCCGGAACTATTGGGCCAAGTTCGAATTAGCCCCTCCGGAAGGCCGCGAACCAAGGATAAAATTCTTGAAGCCACAGAGACTTAACTCTCGGGGAAACGTGGAACAGGTCATGAAAGAAGTAAAGTCTCAGGCCAGCAAAGGTGCGGGCCATGGTAAGCAAGGCGGCCTAAACGCCGAAATCCAGTCGAGGATCGGTCACCAGCTCCGGGCGATGTATGACGATGTCGTGCGCCAGGGGGTCCCTGACCGTTTCGCCGAATTGATCCGGAAGCTTGATGTCCCCAAGCCTGATGCCCAAGTGGAAAGCACGGGCGACCCAGATGACGGGAGGAACTAATGCCTCTCACAGATGCTCTTCGTGACGACATCCTTGCGTCGGTACCGAGCCTGCGCGCGTTCGCAATCTCGCTGAGCGGCAATGGCGATCGCGCCGACGATCTTGTTCAGGAGACGCTGTTGCGCGCACTTGCCAACATCGACTCCTTCCAGCCCGGCTCCAATCTGCCGGCTTGGTTGTTTACGATTCTGCGCAACCTGTTCCGCTCCGATTACCGCAAGAGGCGGCGCGAGGTTGAAGACGCCGAGGGCAGCTACGCCAAGACGCTGAAGACGCAGCCGGCGCAAAGCGCCCACCTGGAATTCGAGGAGTTTCGTGCGGCGCTCGACAAGCTTCCGCAAGATCAGCGCGAAGCGTTGATTCTGGTCGGCGCTTCCGGCTTCTCCTATGAGGATGCTGCTGCGATCTGCGGTTGTGCGGTCGGCACCATCAAGAGTCGCGTCAACAGGGCACGTTCGAAACTCAGCGCATTGCTCTATGTCGAGGGCGCCGAGGATTTCGGTCCCGATGAAACCGTGCGCGCCGTCATCGGCGGCAGCGGCGGATAAAACCACCTGCACCTCATCCGTTTCTGCTTTCCGATTTATGGAGCAGAGAATCAGCCGATGCGCGTTGTCGGTGCGAAAGCGCGCTGGGCCCTCCACACCGCTAACGAGCTGGCCTTGCGGGTGCCGAGATTTGCTCGGTGCGGTCCCGCTCGGTCATGTCGATAACGGTCTCCATTGGCGCGGTCAGCTCGTAGACGTAACTGACATCGGTGAAGTAACGCTTCGATAGCCCGCCAAGCGCCTCGGGCGCCACGCGATCAAGCAGGATCAAACCGAAATCGCTGTCTGGGCGGCGCGTCGCCTCGCTGGTGTTGAATTCTTCCCAGCGAAAATGAAAAACCGCATCGGACCCCTCTCCCGTCACTTCCCACTGCACGACGACGTGCGGGTGCTTTCCAACCAAGGAAAGCCCCTCGTCCGAATGTGATGCCAGCTCGAAGAACAACAGTGAAAGACTCTGGGCCGCCCGTGCGCTGACCGCAATATCGGGCCCGCTCACCGCGATGCGTTCGGCGTGGGGAATCGCGCGGGCCTCGAACAGGCCTTTTAGCTGTACCCCTTGCCATTGGCTTTCGCTCAGCAGCGAGACCACATTCGACATCGCATGGATGCGGCCGATCAGGAGCTCGCGCGAAACATCGATGTCGGAGCCATGACGCAACGTGCGGGTCACGATAGACTGGATCACGGCAAGGATGTTCTTCACCCGATGATTGAGTTCATCGATGACCGCGGTCAAGCGGCGCTCGAATCCGATTCTTACCTGGATTTCCCGGCTGAGCCGCAGATTGTTATAGGCGACATAGCCGAACAGCCCGCAGATGATGCCGGTCAGAGCCAGGCCGATCGCAGCGACGATCGCGGCCGTCTCTTCCGCGCGCTTCATAACGTTGGTCTTGGCATAATACCCTAGCGACCAGTCGCGGCCGCCGAAGGTCACGGTACGGATCACCGACGGCGAAGCCGCTTCCGGCGATACCGTCCTGGACGTGACCATGCCCTGGTGATCTGCGATAAGTTCGGTAGCCGCATCACGAGGATCCTTCAGCACCACCGAAAACAGCGAGAGGTCGTCGTTGGTCAGCAACAGCGATGCCACTTCGTAGGAAAATGTCACGAAGCCCGCGGGCTGACTCTGGCCTTCCTGCAGAACGGGCGCGGCCAGAACAAGACCCACCGGGCCTTGTGGACGCAGCAGTGGGATCGGATCGGACGCGACCGGCTTGCCCTCAGCCATCGCGCGGGCCAGCATCGGTCCCAAAATCGGCTGCTGATCGAGCACGCGGCCGGGGAAATCCATCGTGTCCACGTTGCGGGGTTCGACGTCCATTAACAAATCGACTGGCTGGTCGAGAGAGCGCCTGTCCAACGGACGATCGTCGTAACTCCGGATCGTTGGATTGGAAAATCCAGCGCCTACGAGTTCCGCGCGTGCCGCCTCCAATTCATCCGGCCTGAGCCGCGCCACCCAGCTTGCAACCACGAAATCGGTCTTGAAGGTATAGATCGAGGACCGCAATGGCTGCAGCATATTGGCCTTGATCACCGAAGGCGCGCGGAACAGTCCGGATGCGACACGAGCCAGCAGCTCACGCTCGGTGAGCCGGTCCTGAACCAGGCTGGCGTGAACGTCGACCGCCCGCGCCAGCGCGATGCCGTCGACTGTCAATTCCTGATCATGGACCCGATAGGCCGCGAGCCCGGAGAGCAGAAGCCCGGTCAGCGCAAGAAAACCGATGATGAAACTCAGCCGAACCACTCGCTTACTCAGTCAATGTGGCGTTGGCAAACGATGGAAAAGGCATCTGGCGTCCGCCGGGGCGGCAAGACAGCGAAAACAAATGAGAGCCAACCATGAGGAATAATGAAGCAGCGATCATCGATAGGCAACTACGGTCGGCGGAGACGGTGAACGAGACGGCCATTTCATCATCTTCGCGATGGCCGAAAGGAGTAAACCCGGACCAAACGATTTTGTTCCTGCAAGGTTCGCCTGGGCCCACAAGTATTAACGCCAAGCTTCGCGCTAAGTGGTTAACCGACGCAGGCGAGGCGAGCACCCAGCGCGGGTGATAATACCAGCGTGGAATCAGAATATGCGTGGACCCTCACGGTGACTCTTGTTGGGAGTCCCGATTGCATCAGCCTGAAAGTGCCCGGGCCGGAGCCGTCGGACGAAGACCGCCCTTGCTCTCGATGAAGCTGATAATCCGATCGAGGCCTTCGCTCTGCCTCAGATTGGTCAAGACAAACGGACGTGTGCCGCGCATGCGCCGCGCGTCTGTGTCCATCTTCTCCAGCGACGCGCCGACGTGCGGCGCGAGATCGATCTTGTTGATGACGAGCAGGTCCGATCGGGTGATGCCAGGGCCGCCCTTGGAGGGAATCTTGTCGCCGGCCGCGACATCGATCACGTAAATCGTCAAATCCGCCAGCTCCGGCGAAAAAGTAGCGGCAAGGTTATCGCCGCCGGATTCAATCAGCACCAGATCGAGCTCTGGAAATTTTGCGCGCATGTCGGCGATAGCAGCCAGATTCATCGAGGCGTCCTCGCGAATGGCAGTGTGCGGGCATCCACCGGTCTCGACGCCGGCGATGCGATCTGAAGTCAGCGATCCCGAGCGCACCAGAAATTCCGCGTCCCATTTGGTATAAATGTCATTGGTGATCGCGGCGATGTCGTAGCGCGCGCGCATCGACTTGCAAAGCAGATCCATCAACGCGGTCTTTCCCGATCCGACGGGACCACCGATGCCGATGCGAAGCGGACCGTTTCGATTAGACATTCCAAACCTCGTTCCTTACGTCGTTCCAGCGAAGGCAGGAACCGATAACCACCGTTGCTCGTGTGAAAGAAGGCCTCTGCCCTCGTGTCCGTACGCTAGGACGCGGCGTATAGGCTCCTGCTTTCGCAGGAGCGACGGCTGGTGTGGATACAATGCGCCTGTCATGACCTGAACAACCTCGTATACTGGGTCTCGTGCCGCATGCTGGCGAGGTCGGCGCGGAAGGCGGCGCTGCCTAGATCTTCGAGTGACGCATCCAATGCCCGTACCGCCGTTGCAGCGACCACCGGCTCCAGCAAGGCCAGCACGCGCTGGCTATCGGTTTGCCCCAACGGGACCAACCGCGCGCCAGCCGAGATCCAGTTCGACGTCAATGCGTGAAGGAAGGCATGCATCGTGGGCGCCAGCGGGATGCAATGCGCGGCGCTGACCATGCCGACGGCAACGGGATACACAATGACATCCCCGCAAACCGCAAACATTTGCTCTAGTCGCTCGCCATTCC
>VAZS01000409.1 GCA_005884855.1 Alphaproteobacteria bacterium
CGGAGATGGCCGTCAGCAGCTTGGGGTCCCAGTTAACGAGGCGCTTGTCTTTGTAGATCAGCCCTTCGCGATGCAGTTCGACGAACACCTTGACGACGGCGCGCGACAGGCCTTCGTCCATAGTGAAGCGTTCGCGCGACCAGTCACAGGACGCCCCTAGCCGCTTTAGCTGGTTGACGATCAGGCCGCCGCTCTCGGCCTTCCACTCCCAGATGCGCCTGACGAATTCCGCGCGCCCCAGATCGCGGCGGCCGGGCTGTTGACGCTCCATCAATTGCCGCTCGACCACCATCTGGGTCGCAATTCCCGCGTGATCGGTGCCGGGCTGCCACAACACGTCGCGGCCTCGCATCCGCTCGAACCGGCACAGGATGTCTTGCAGCGTGTTGTTGAGCGCGTGTCCCATGTGCAGCGAGCCCGTCACATTCGGGGGCGGGATCACGATGGTGAACGGCCTAGCCTCGCGGCGTTCCGGGCGCCCGGCTTTGAAGGCGCCGCTTTCCTCCCAGAGGTGGGACATGCGGCCTTCGATATCGGCGGGCTGGTAGTTCTTCTCGATCATGGCGGTGCAATCATGGACATGGCACGCGCTAGAAAGCCGCCGGGGCGCGCCAAGTCAACACGACGGTGAGGCCGAAACCCAAGATAAAACCGAGTGTAGCGGCTGAATCAGGGCGATCCAACCGCTGCGCCGTGGCAAGGAGGGCGTTACCGTCCTCCGCGCGAAACCCGCTCGATCTCGAGCTTCACGATCCGCTCCACCATCCCGGGCAGATTATCGTCAAGCCAGGATTTCAGCATCGGCCGCAGCATTTCCTTCACCAGGTCTTCCAGTGTTCGCGCATTGTTGCTGAGCACGGTATGAGCAAGCGTATTGAAGGCGGATTCGACTGCCGAGACCGTTGATCGAGAAAGAATCTGCGGCGCAGGCGAGCCGTTTACCAGCGGCGGCGGTTCGAACGCGGGCTGCCGATGCGAGGCGCTGGCCGCTACGTTTTCCGCGAATTCGAGATCGTCTTGCGGTTGGACTGTTTGGAACGAAGCCTTCGGCGGCTCCGGCGCCCGCACGGCCATCTCATCAGTAAGTTCGAACACCTCGGCCTCAGGCAAAGGAGGCCGTATCTCCTCTGGGCCTGTGGCCTCATCAAGCCCGTTTAGCAGAGCGTCGATATCGTTCTGGCGATTGCTTGCGGGCGCGGCGGGGGGTTGCGGCGGCGGCGGCGGGGCAGCCGCTACTGGCGGCTTGATCGGTGGCGAGGGCTTTGCAGCAGCGGGTTGCGGAGCGCGAGCGGGCGAAGGCCGAACCTCAGCTGTCAGCGGCGCCCTGGCTGCCGGAGCAGTCGGCGGTGGCTTCTCAGGCCTTTCCGCTTTAGCCGGCGGCGGTTCAACTGCAAGCTTTTCAGCAGCCGGTTTAGCCTCATCGTCGGCGATGATGCGACGGATAGACGCCAGAATCTCCTCCATCGAGGGCTCTTGAACCTTCGCGGGCTGCGTCATTTCCAACTCCACATCATCAACGCTCGCATCGTGTTACACCAAGCTAGACGGGATTTGCCGGTTGCGGATATCCAGGCCGGGATTTTCATCGCACAAGCCTGACTTGTCCCCAGATCAAGCCCCACTTGCCCCCAGACCAGGCGTCGCTTGCATCCCGGGTCTCCGCCCTGTTCAGGGTACCGAGCCCAAGGACCCCGGATGCGGCGCGAATCGCTCGACTGCCTCACAAAGGTATGTCACCGCAACAACTGATTGCAAGCAAGGCGCTACCGGAGCGCCCGCTCGCTACAAATTGAAGCGGCTACGGCCGAGGCGATCAGCGGCCGTCGGGTGTGCGAACACCAATCCAGCTATCGCGAACCTGATGATAATGCACGCTTGGATCGTAGATCGTAGTGCGCAGGTTGAGCACTTGCGGCGACAACCGTCCGACGGCGTTCAGAACGGCATACGATGCGACGACGCGATCATGCTGCGCGGTCACTAGCGCTACTCGCGCGTTGACCAGCGCCTGCTGAGCGTTCAGCACGTCGAGCGTGGTCCGCTGCCCGGCCTTGGCCTCTTCACGAACGCCATTAAGCGCAATCTCGGAAGCGGTCACCTGAGCTTGTGCCGAGGCCACCTGAGCTTTGCCGGCTACTAGCTGCCCCCACACCGTGACTGTGTTGGCGCGGGTCTGGTCACGCGTCTGTTCAAGTACCAGGCGCTGCTGCGCGAGGTTTTCCTTTGACTGGCGGATCAGCGCGTACTCGGCGCCGCCCTGGTAGATTGGAACCGAAAGTTGGGCGAGCGCGGCAGCGTTGAATGTCCGGAAAATGGTGAGCGTCTGTTCGTAGGATTGCTGTACCGAAGCTTGAAGATTGACCGTGGGCAACAGCGCGCCTTCGTTGACCTTGACCTGAAGGTAGTTGACGTCAATGCCGAACATCGCGGCAGTCACGTTCGGATTTTCTACCAAACTTAGATCCACCGCACCGGGCAGCGTTCCCGGTAAAAATCGATCGACCGGCGAGCCCGGCGCGAGTTGGTCCGGTTCATTGCCGATGATGCGTCGAAAATTCGCTTTGGTCGTCGTCAGCGTAGCTTCGGCCGCCAACAATTGGGTCCTGCCGGCGGCGAGTTGCGCTTCGGACTGCGCGACGTCGGTGCGCGTTACTTCACCGACATTGAAACGATCGCGGGTCTGCTTCAGCGTCTGCTCGAGAACGCGGACGTTGCTGCGCTGAACCTCGACGATGGCGGCGTCGCGCAAATAATCCATGTAGATGGTTGCGGCGGAAAGCAGCACGGTTTGCTCAAGGAAACGCAGGGCTTCGCGTCCGCCGGACACCTGGCTCTCGGCGGCACGGGTTCTGTTGGCGGTCTGCTGCCCGTTGAAAAGCGTCTGCGATACGGTGAGAGCGGCGCTGCGCGGCGCGTTGGTGCCGTGAATCTCGGTCCTGACGATTGTGTTGGGAGTGCCGCCCGCTGTGGTGTTCGTATCCGTGTACTGATACCCGGCGCTGGCGGTGAGCGCTACTCGAGGCCGATAGCCCGACAACGCCTGCGGGACGTTTTCGTCGATCGAGCGGACCTGAGCACGCTGCGCGTTCAACTGCGGATTGTTTTGATAGGCGCGCACCAGCGCTGCCTCAATGGTGTCGGCGAGGACGGGCGTCGGGCCCATATACGTCATCAGCAGCACCGCAGCCGCAGCTCCGGTAGCCCACTTCACGGCACGCATTCGTGCGAATCCATTCATGCGTTCGCCGGTTCCAGCGCGCTTGAACCGGTTTACCCCTTGATTCCGAGTCAGCATCCCGCCCCACCATATTCCTTGCCCGGGCCCGGCGGAACCCCGCCCGGGTCAGACGCGCTGGAAAGTCTTGACGTGCAGCTTCCGGGCCACACTTCTGATTGAGAACGGATTTAAAGGACGACCAAGGCTAAAAAACGAATGCGGGATGCCGCTCCAGCCCGGCCAAAACCGGCGCGGACGCGTCGAAAAGCGTCCGGTATCCGAAATCGCGATGAGAGCGCGTCACAATCATGGCTCGTGAATGCTTGTTCGTGGCAAACACGCCCACCAGACGTCCGCCCTCCCTGAGCTGCGCATACAGCCGCTCCGGAGTGATCTCGGTCGCGCCGTCCAGGACGATCACGTCGTAAGGCGCGTTCTCCGCGTCTCCATCAGCGGCAGCCCTGGCCTTGAAGCTGACGTTGCCGAGACCGAGCTGACCCAGAACTTCTTCCGCGGCGGCCACCTGGGCCGGATCGCTTTCGGTCGCAGTTACCTGTCCCGCAAGCCTTGCCACCACTGCTGCGACATATCCGGGCGCCGAGCCCGCCACCAGGACATTGTCCGTTTCCTTGATCTCGGCGGCCTGCAGCAGCCTTGCGATTACCGCCGGCTTGATCAGGTAGCGCTTCGCCGACCCGCCCTCGCGAACATCCAGATCGAGGTCCAGATAGGCCATCCCCCGCTGTTTTAGCGGTACAAATGCCTCACGCGGCACCACGCGCATGGCATCGAGAATTCGGATGTCGGTAACATCGCTGGGCCGCACCTGCCCATCGACCATTTTCTGACGGGCGGTTGCAAAAGCGGACATTGGCGGACCTGGAAGCGTTGCGGACGACGTGGCGGGGGAGCCTTAAACCGCGTCATCTCTGGTACAAACTTCGGCCAAACGCAACGGCGATCGCGCAGCCTGTCCGCTGTCGAGGATTATGCTTCTGGTTCGCAGATACGAGCTATTCGATTGTCACCGCGAGCCGCCCGATCAACCTGGCCACCTCCTCCAGGCGGGAGGCGTCGTGGTGCTCGACAGCTCGCGCGAGCTGATTTAGGCATTCGTCATCGCTCATCGGGGCAAGGCTGGTTGGCACGCTCGATGGCGCCGGAATCGAAAGATCGGTTTGCTTGATGTCTCGGACGTTTGGCATCGAATCACCTGTGGCTAAACCCAGCACCTGAAGCTCACCCGCGGAATGCGTCTTTTTAGCGCTGGGTCGAGGGCGCAAGCGGGACAGGCGGGCGCGCCTCGAGGCGCGAACCAGCCATTCTCCGCCGGCCATAAACGCGAGACAAATGCTGGCGTGACAGCCAGTTCCCTCGCCTCTTGATATGGCTCCAGAGGAGAATATTTCGTCCTTTGCAAGGCT
>VAZS01000410.1 GCA_005884855.1 Alphaproteobacteria bacterium
CCATCCGGTGCACGTCTTCGCGCTTCTTGACGGCGTTTCCCCGATTGTTCGATGCATCCAGCAACTCCGCCGAGAGCCGCTCCGTCATCGTCTTTTCATTGCGCTCGCGCGCCGCCGTGATGATCCAGCGAATGCCGAGCGCCTGCCGGCGCACCGAGCGAACCTCGACCGGCACCTGATAGGTGGCGCCACCGACGCGACGGGAACGCACCTCGATGGTCGGCATCACGTTCTCGAGCGCCTGCTCGAACACCGTCAGCGGGCTCTGCTTGGTCTTGGTCTCGATCATGCCGAGCGCGCCATAGACGATGCCTTCGGCAACCGACTTCTTCCCGGCGTACATCACCGAGTTCATGAACTTCGTTATGACGATGTTCCCGAACTTCGGATCCGGGTTCACTTCGCGCTTTTCAGCAGAATGGCGGCGAGACATCTTTTATCTTCCTTCGTCATGGCCGGGCTCGTCCCGGCCATTCACGTCTTAACTTTTCGATCCATATCCCCGGGTCTTCCCGGGATGCCCTTCGCTAGGCTGCGGTTATTTCGGACGCTTGGCTCCGTACTTCGAACGGCGCTGCTTACGATTCTTGACGCCCTGGGTATCGAGAACACCGCGGAGAATGTGGTAACGCACGCCGGGCAAATCCTTGACGCGGCCGCCGCGGATCATGACCACCGAGTGCTCCTGAAGGTTATGGCCTTCACCCGGGATGTAGCCGATGACCTCGAAGCCGTTGGTCAGGCGCACCTTGGCCACCTTCCGAAGCGCCGAGTTCGGCTTTTTCGGCGTGGTGGTGTAGACGCGCGTGCAAACGCCGCGCTTCTGGGGCGACTGCTGCAGCGCAGGCACCTTCTTGCGCGACTTCTGTACCGTCCGCGGAGTTGCGATCAGTTGGTTGATCGTCGGCATGCAGCCTTCACCCTTTAGTTCACGCGAAACCGCACATCGGTTCGCAAATTCATTGGGGCCACTTGCCCCCGAGCGGTCATTCCGCGCGAAAACCCGCGCGCAAAGCGAAATCGCGCCAACTGCTCATCGCTGAGCGGAAAGCGCTTCGAAGCCACAGAGGACCGCAGTCGTGACCGATCAGCTTTCGCCTTTCAGTCGTCCACCGAGGTCATGCATCCGATATCAATCTCAAGAGAACTTGCTCAAGAGAACCAAGATCGTCCTGGCATTGCCTAGCTACAGTCGACAGCGTTTGAGCGGCATTCGTCGAGGTTGGTGCCCATTTCAGTCCCCCAGCAATCAAGAGGGTTTAAAAAGGGTGATCCGTTCCGACGCGGGCGTCACTCACCGCCTGTCGTGAAGTGCGCGGGTTGTATCGGCGGTAGATAGCCAAGTCAAGACGAAAGCCCAACGCAGGAAGCGGCTCTGACACTAGCGGAATCGACGCGACCGGTGATTCCGAAGCGGCCGAATACAGTCAGGACGAAACGACCGTAGCGAGTCTCGGGTACCTTACTTTTTTGCGCGGACTCAAAAGAACGCAGCACAGCCAAAAGGACGCAGATATTACCCGGGTACGTGGTCGGGGGCTGCATGGGGCGTGTGGCTCTGATCGTCCCAAAGCTTTCGGTACATGCCGTTGGCCGCGAGCAGCTTCGCGTGCGAGCCACGTTCGATCGCCTGGCCTCCTGCGATCACGATGATTTCGTCCATTTCGACCACTGACGTCAGCCGGTGGGTCGAGAAAATCATCGTGCGGCCCCTGGCGAGCTTCAGCAGCGTCTTGTTGATGGCGGCTTCGGTGGTCTGGTCGAGTGCCGAGGTCGCCTCGTCAAGCAGCAGGACCGAGGGATCGCGGACGATCGCGCGCGCAATTGCGATGCGCTGCCGCTGACCGCCGGAAAGCGTATCGCCGCGCTCTCCGACTGGTGTGTCGTATTTCTGCGGCAGGCTCATGATGTAGCGATGAATCTCGGCCTTGCGCGCGGCCTGCTCGACTTCCTGGTCGGTGGCCCCTTCCTTGCCGAGGCGGATGTTCTCCCGTATCGACATGTTGAACAGCATGTTCTCCTGGAACACCACCGCCATGCTCCGGCGCAACGACTCGCGAGTAACCTTGCGGATGTCGACCCCATCGATGGTCACGCGCCCTTCGTTCGGCACGTAAAGCCGCAGAATTAGGTTGAGCAATGTGCTCTTGCCGGAGCCGCTCGGCCCGACGATGGCGATGCTTTTCCCGACGTTGAGTTTGAGACTGAGATTGTCCAGCACCGGCGTTTGGCTGCCTTCGTACTGAAACGTGACGCGGTCGAAAGTGATGTCGTTGGTGATGCGCGGCAGGTCGGGCGCGCCGGGCCGGTCCGCCCCGCGGGTCGGCTCATCGAGCAGCTCCTGAATGTGATGGACGGCCGCCGCCGACTGTATCGACACCGGGATGAAGTGCATGACGTGGGCGATGTTGTAGGACACCTCCCAGAACGCACTCTCGAAGGTAACGAAGGTCCCGATGGTGATTTGGCCCTTGGTGGCGAGATAGGCGCCGATCGCGAGCACCACCAGGTGCAGCAACAACACCGAGATCGTCACCGTGCGTTCGACCATGGTCGACAGAAACGCCGCTGAGGCGATCTTCTGGCGCGCCTCGTCATTGCGCATCGTAAACCAGCCGAGAGTGCGCCGCTGCAGACTGAACGCCTTGACCACTGCTTGGGCCGCGATGTTTTCCTGCACCATCCCGAGCAGTGTGGATTCGTTGAGCTTCTGCTCGTAATTGGCTTGCACAGCCTTCGGCGTCAGGATCCGCGGTCCTATCAGCGTGATCGGGAACACCAGCAGCGATATCACCGCCAGCTGCCAGTTCAAAAACAGCATCAGAATAATGCCGGCGATCAGTTCGAGAAACGGTAGCGCCGCCCCGTTGGCAAAGCCCTTGATTGAGCCTTCGAACGCGGACAGGTCGACCGAAAACCGCGACAGGATCTCGCCACGCTTTGTGCGCGCGAAGTAGGCTGACGGAAGATTTTGCACATGTTCGAACAGCCGCGTCCGCACGTCCGTAATGACGCACGCTGCCAGCTTGGCGTCCCAGCGTTCGTACCAGACAGCGACGATCGAGGTGAAAATTCCGGCAACTGCCAACACCGAAAGAATCTTCACCAGTGCTTCGAAATCCTCCTCGCCGAGTGCATCGTCGATCAGGAACTTGAGGCTCAGGGGCATGATGACGTTAAACAGCGTCTCGACGACTATCCCGAGGCCAACGAATGCCAGGATTTTCTTATAGTTTTTCAGAAAGGGTTTGACGAAGGCATAGATCGTCGCCAGCGCGCCCGCGGCCTCCTTGGCGGTAAAGACAACGAGATCCTCGTCTTCCTCGTCCTCTTCGAGTTCGAGCTCGCCATCATGTTCTTCGCCGACATCCTTGGGCGGCAATGAAGAGGACTTGTCGCCGGGCACACGGCCCCCAGCCTCAGCCCCACGCTTTCGATCCAGTTCCAGCGCGAGCGGATCCCCGTCGATAGCTTTTTTCAGATCATCCGGCGAAGGAGGCTTGGGCGCCATAAAACCAACCGATGCTGCACGGCCGGCATGACCGTAAAATCGAGGAAAGTGGCCGAACCAACCACCGTGTCGATCCTATGCGATTAGAAGCCATTCGGCAAAGCAAGTGCCAACAAGTCGCACGCCGTCCCGGCGAATCGCCGGACTCATCGCCGACAGGCCGCTACTCAATCGTCATCGGCTTCGATCTTGTCGAAAAACGAGTAGCGCAGGCTCTCGGAGTCCGCATACCACTGCCCCGGACCTTTGTTGGCCGCGAGCGTCGCCGCCCAGAGCGCGTCAGTGCAGTCGCGCCGATGCATCGACAGGTCAAACCCGTTGCCGAAAAATAGCTCGGACCATTCCCACCAGGTGCCGAGCTTCTTGACTCCGCGCAGCAGGTCGTAGCGATCGATCAGCGCCGGCGCCAAATCCGAGGTCACCGATCCGAACACCAGGCCGGTTTTTATGACCCGGTTCAACTCGCGAATCGCGCGCGAGACCCGTTTGTGCGGCAGATGGCAGAGGCTGGTCTCGAATACGAAATCGAACTCTCCATCCCTGAACGGCATATCGACGATCGACCCGAGCTTATTGAACCTTTGCAACTCCTTCGGGGTTTCGGCGTGGATCGCACGGTTATTCTCGATGCCCCATGCATCAATTCCGCGAGCGCGTAGCGCTCCAACCAGCTCTCCGCTGGCTGATCCCGCCACCAGCAGCTTGTAGCCCCTCGCTCGATTCCAGACCATCTTGATGAGCTCGGTCAGGTAGGCTGGGTCGGTAAATTGGTTCCAGACCTCGCGATAAGGACCCAAGCCGCGATAATTTTCGAAATAGTCGTTGTCGATCTTGTCAGATGAAGGCTTGCCGCGCGCGCGGCGCAGCCGAATCATTTCGGTCAAAATGATGTCGGTTGCGGCATCGGAAGAATCGAGCAATCCGTTTAAAGTCGAGTCGAACAGATAGTCGCCGACCAACACCAGACCGGGATGCTGCTTAGGTTCGGGACGGTGGTTGGTCATGACATCGCGGGCTGGCAAGCCGCCCGGCAGCGCATTTACTGACGAGAGCCAACGATGGGTTTTGCCCTCGACGAAATGCTCGCGCGCATTTCCTAGCGATCGCGGCAGCGATTTCAATGCGGCGTCGATCAGCTCCGCATCGCTCAGATTTGCGAACGCCAGCGCATCGGAACCGGCGATCAACCAGTTCAGCACGCCATGTTTGCCGACGTCGTGGCGGGAACCCTCGTTGTAGACGCAGCAGCCGCCGAACGCTTCGGACATGAACCAGGAGCCGGGGATCTTCTCGCCCCAGAATGGCTCGTCAAACAGGATGGAGATCCGCAGGTAATGTGCGGGGTGATCGAAGTAGGCGATGTGCTTGACCATCGACTTGCGCAGCTGTTCTCCATCCCAACCCATCGTCGCAAGCCAGGAATGCGGCAGACACATCAGCACAAGGTCGAAATCCTTTGTCTCCGCTCCCTTGCCATTCATCATGTTGAGCTGGTAACGGCCGGCGGCAGTCTTGCCGATCTTAAGTACCCGGTGATTGAGCTGGATATCGGCATCGACCTCTGAATGCAGGCAGTCGATCAACTGCTCATTGCCGTTCTGGATCGAATACAGGCCAATGTATCCGTCCACATCCATCACAAAGTTCTTAAGCGCATTCAATCCATTGGTGTTGTGGCTCTCCGTGGCAAGATCGGAGCGCGCCATGACCTTGAAGAAGCGCTTGGCGGTGTGATCGTCGACCTCCTTGTCGAGCAGCTGCTCGCAAGTCATGTAGGCCCACGGATGCTCGTTATCGTGCGCGCCGACGCCTTCGTAGTATTGGGCCGGTGATACCATTTCGCTGCACCGCTTTCGGAACGCTTCGATCGCGTCGGCGGTCTTCGCACCATATTTGCGGCGCATGCCCCTCACATCATGGAGCAGCTCGCCGTCCAGATGGACCTGCTCGGCGTCCATTGGAATGGTCTGCAGGCCGAAATGCTGGATCAGCTCGCGCAACGGGTCGGGCCCGGTCATCGAGTAGTCGTAGATCTCGGCAACCCCTGCTTCATACATCGCGGGGGCTGAATCGAACTTACGCGTCAGGATCTTGCCGCCGAGGCGGTCGGAGGCCTCGTAAATGGTAACGCTGCAAAGCTCGCCAAGCTTCTTTTTGAGGTACCAGGCGCTCATCAGGCCACCCGGCCCGCCGCCAACAATTGC
>VAZS01000411.1 GCA_005884855.1 Alphaproteobacteria bacterium
TTTCGGAGACGGGGTAGTTGAGCAGCACGCAATTGATGAATCGGCTCCCGAAGTTGCAGCGGTCGTACCAGATCTTGTCATTCCGGACGCTGGAGACCGCGAAGAAGCGGGGTGTGACCCGCTTGTATTCAATCCCTGCCGGCGGTTTCTTCTTGGCCAAAAACGCCGCTGGTGAATCGCCCGCCTCGTTCGGAACGGACTGAACAGTTAGATTGGCGCGTCCGTCCGAGCTCAGGAAGCGCCGCCCATACCCTGTTTCAGGTCGCCCAGCGTCATTCGAAAAAATTGTTGCTGGAATATCAACGCTGGTTCCGGTTTCGGGGATGACATACCGTTGCCACTCGACGGGCTTTGTCGCAGCCGCGCCGGATGAAAAGATCACGGCCAAAGCGATGACGTAGCAATGCGGCCTCATGCAGCCTTCTCCTGTCGGCATCGATTAATTGCCGTACAGGACGTTCGTTCCGGTTTTCTGCCACCAGCCTTTCGGAAGATACGGCATTGGCGAGCCGAGAGAATTCGTCGAGAGCGCTCTAACCGAAGCTTGATAATTGCTGGCGGCGCCTACAAGCGCCCCGTTGCCAAGAGTTCCTGAAGCGGAACATCCGGAGGGGCGGTGTAGCCGCCAAGCCGGGTTTTTTGGTCCTTGGGGCGGAGCTGTTAACCAGCTCTCGAACGTGCATTGGAGTTGTTGAGCATCGAAGGCGTTCGCCAGGATTTTTTTATGATCTTTTCGATCGCGTGTTGTGCAAACGTGACGGCCGAAGCCCGACTGAATGCCGTCCCCATTTTCGTGCGTCTCTCATCCAGCCAGACGGTCCACTTCCAACCCGTCGGATTCGCGGTCTGAACAACAGTGTATTTAAAACCTTTGTATTCCATCTGGATAAATTCTCACTCTAGGAGGCCAGATACTTCGGTTTGAGAATTCGTGCGCTGACGCCGAGGCTGTCATATCTGAACTGAAGCTCAGCCTCTAATCCGCTAGCCAAGGCGCGCATGAGCTGAAATCCCAGCCCTCCATCGGTTGCCGGATCGAAACTCTCCGGAAAACCAACGCCGTCGTCAGTCACTTCCACTGCGAACGATCCATCTTTCTTCGTTTCGCAGCTGATCTTGACCTTCACAGGCAGTCCGCTCGGATGAGCATACTTGCTGGCGTTGGTAAGAAGTTCTGCCGTAATAAGCCCGGCATGAAGCGCATGGCGCGGCTCTATGTATCCAGCGCACGAGTGGTCGATGCTGAGGTCCATATGCCCTTCAGGACCGAGCGTTGAGATCATCTCGCTACTTTCCTGCAAGAAATCGCCGAGGTTTACTCCATTCCCTTCAGCGACCCGCGCTAAAGACTTATGCAGTTTCGCAGTAACTTCAATTCGCGCAGCTATATCGTCGAGCAGTGAGCAAACCTGCTCTGACGTGAAGTTCTTTTCGGCCTTCGAAATTGCGTTGCGCTGGAGTCGAATGACGCAATTGAGGCTGGCCAGGTTGTTGGCAATCCGGTGGTCCGCTTCAGCGGGGGCCGAGCTCGCGCATTCGTTCAAACTCGGCATGGTTGAGGCCCTCAAAACATCAATCTGCGGTTCGAACCACTCGCGGTCAAGAAAATAATAGTAAGTTCAGAACGTTGAATAGGAGTTTGGAGTTTTTCACGACTCTGTTGCCGAATGTCGCCAATGCTACTACTGTGCATAGTAAGTAAGAAACTACTTCTGCACCTTGTGCCGTTGAATCGCGCGTAGATTGGGGGTCTGTCATGGGCGAACTCAACCGAGGTGAGCGGCTTCAAATCATGCTCACTCCCGACGAGCTAAGACTTATCGACACCTGGCGTTTTGCAAAACGCATGCCTAGCCGAGCAGCAGCGATCCGGGAATTACTCAAGCGCGGCATCGTCGCTGAAGATTTCGGCGAGGCCCTGGACGGCCAAAGGTCAAAAGATTTTTCGGTTCTGACCGGGAAAGCTGCGGAATAAGTCACGCGAAAAACATGTTCGGCGCGCCATATGCCGTCGCGGCTAAGGAGCCGACGCTTCGCATTCGAAATCGCAGAGAACGGCAAAAGCGGGCCCGAATGGACTCGAACGAGCGGCTGCCCGTTACTTGAGCAATCGAACTCTCGAATTCCCATCGTTTTCTCTCCGATGATTTGCGCCAGACATCGCAGGTCGGAAACGGAGGCAGTCGCGAGCGAAGGAATTAACGATAGAATTCCTGAATCAGAAAAATCTTTAGCGGCTTTTCAGATTCAGCTTGGATTTGGAAAATATTTTGGCATTATTTTTTTCAGGGATTTCGCGTGGGGGTAACTGCCATGGAACAGCGCGGGCGCAACTTCAGCACTTTGGAGAAGATGTGCCGTGAACGCGCAAAAGCGGCAGAAAAGGAAATGAAGTATTGGCTGGAGGAAGCCGAAGAGTGGGCGCGGCTGAAGAACGCCTGCAGCCCGTTCGATGTTGCCGCCACACAGTTGGATTGTTTCCCGGAATTGAAAGTCAACCCATAGGGCTGGTTCTAGCAGCCGTTCTCGGCACAGCCTTGCGTTCAATCCACCTCGCATCTTGACGTTAGCTGCTGGTAAGCGCTGGTCGTTTCGGCTCTCCTCGTTGCAAGCGCGGCAAAGAGCCCGCGATAATGGCTATTCTCGCCCGCATGTCGCGACTATAATCCAGCGCGATCATCGGACTGAACCGGTGCGTGAAGCTACGTCTTGTGCGGTAAGTGATAGATTGCCCGAAGCCCTTGAATTCGACTACGTCATCATCGGGGCGGGCTCAGCCGGATGCGTGCTCGCCAACCGCCTGAGCGCGGATGGAAAAAATTCGGTGCTGCTGCTGGAAGCCGGCCCGAAGGACCGAAACATCTGGATCCACGTGCCGCTCGGCTATGGGCGGCTGTTCAAGTCAAAAACCCTCAACTGGATGTACCAGACTGAGCCCGAGCCGGGATTGGACGGGCGAACGGTGTTTCAGCCGCGGGGCAAGGTGCTGGGTGGATCAAGCTCGATCAACGGTCTGCTTTATGTTCGCGGCCAGCACGAAGACTATGATCGCTGGCGCCAGCGCGGCAATGACGGGTGGGGTTATGACGACGTCCTGCCTTATTTCAAAAAGGCCGAGAACCAGCAACGCGGCCCCGACGATTTCCATGGCGTGGGAGGGCCGCTGCCGGTCTCTGATTT
>VAZS01000412.1 GCA_005884855.1 Alphaproteobacteria bacterium
GATGCCTTCAACCCACCGAGCGGATTCGGCACCTGATCGCGCGCCGTGGAGCCCGCAGCCGCGCTACGGACCCCCATTGCGATCACGCTACTGGTTCACGGTCAATCTCATCTTGGCTCAGCCAAATTTCCCTGTTCTCAAAAAAATTATTCCCTGTTCGCTCCAGAAAATTCCCTGCAGAAATTTTAGGGAATTTTTTGCAAGTCATTGGTTTGTCACGTCTTTTCGAGCCGTTGTCGCTCACGTCCGGGGTCAATCCAGCGATTTTCCCTGTTTTTTCGCGCAGCCCTCAACTCATGCCGCCAAGGCTACACGCGTCAGTCCCAGCTACCCCGAATCGGCAAGCCAGCGATGGCGCAGCCTGTGCACCAAGGACGTCGATCGCCCTGCTCGAGTTTGGTTGGATGATTGGTCGGAGCGAGAGTATTTGAACCTCTGACCCCTAGTCTCCCAGCACTGTATTCTCGATCAATCATTCTGGCGATTCTCCAAGCGGTTAGCTGACTTTGCTAATGGGATTTCGGGACTTTCTTCGGGACTTTTGAACTGCATCCATCCCGGCGGCCACTTCGTCATCAAGGACGTAGGCATACTTGATGGTGGTTTTGATGTCGGCGTGGTTCAGAGCCTTTTGCACCAGCTTCAAGTTTCGGGTTTCCCTGAGCAGCTTGGTTGCGAAGTCGTGGCGAAAGTCGTGGAACCGGAAGTCCGTGACGTTGGCAGCGGCCCTGATGCGTTTCCATGCTGATTTCAGGCCGCTGTATGTGATCGGATAGCTCTCACCTTTGATCAATTTCTGAGTTTTGCGCGTCCGCCTTGCGAGGTAGGTGAAAACGATCTCAGCATGTTGGCCGCGTAGGGGCCACAGGAGTTCGCGAATAGCGTCCGTGATCGGCACCATCACACGCCAAACGGCGTGACACTGCGTCTTTGATCGCAAGCAGGCGGACGCACACCGGCACGAACGCGATCCCGTTTGTTACAACGTGATTGTCTCACGGCGGCGGCGTTCGGAGGCTTTCGCCACGGCTTCGGTCCTCGTGCGCGCCCCCAATTTTCGGAACAGTGATTCAACATGGAATTTCACGGTGTGCAGCGAGATGTTCAATCGGCGTGCAATAGCCTTGTTGGTCATGCCCTCGGCAAGCGCTGCAAGCACTTCGAGCTCGCGCGGCGTCAGGAGTGATTGACCGCCAGTCTCGCGCATGGCGCCAAAGCCTGAATCCATCGCGCCGGGCAAGCGGACGATCAAGCCGGCACAAACCGCCCGCACCGCTGCATCGATCTGGCTCGCATCCGCATCGCGGGACAGCACGCCGGGTAAATCATGATCGACGCCTCCGAGCTTGACGACCGGGCGGGTTTCACCCGGCAGGCAATCGCCATCCGCCAGGACCACGTCGGCGGCGTCCTGCGTGTCGACGATAATATGCCCGGCCTCGGCGACCACTTTGCTCAAGGCGGTACGGCGCAGTACATCCTCGGCGTGGACGGCAACGCGCAGTCGTCGGACGGGCGCGAGTTTGCCTGCCGCATCGCTCATGCGGCCGGCCGTTCTGCAATGGTCGTCTGCACCGTGATCACCGTACCGCTCCTGATGAGCCGAAGATCTGCCTTGCGCCCGATGTTGTCGGGACCGAAATAACCGGCGATTTTCCGGAATCGATGCGTCGATATTCCGTCAACGCTGAGGATGATGTCACCGGCGACAATTCCTGCTTGCGCCGCGGGGCCGCCTTCCACGACCGACATCACCATCAAGCCGCTGGACTGATCGGCGGTCTCGCGCAACGCATCGGGCACGGCGACGGGTTGCAGGGCAACACCAAGCCAGCCGCGCGCAATGCGGCCGTCCTTGAGCAGCCGCGGTACGATACGTTCGATGGTTGCGGTTGGAATGACAATGACCCGGCCGCGCGGTCCGAAGGTGGACATGCCGAGATGCGCGCCGGCGGCATCGAAAACGGGCCCTCCCTCCTCGCGGCGTGCGAGCCGAAGATCGAGCACGATGCGACGGTCAATGAGGCCACCGCGGCTGCTGTGCCATTCGCCGCCGGCGACATTAACGATTCCCAGCCGTGCGCTGGCGCCACCGCTGCCGTCTGATCCGATTGCGAGCGCCACTGCGCCGGTATGCGCCTCGCCCGCGGCGATCGATGGCGACGCGATTTTTTCCTTTAGCAGCAGTATCGCGATATTGGTGCTGGGATCGCGTCCGGCAATCCTGGCGGTCACGACTGAGCCGCCTGCCACGACGAGTTCAAAATCATCCTTTCGCGGTAGCGACTGCTCCGAGGCGACGATAATCTCGGATTGCCACACAATGCCAGTGATATGCCGCTCGTACGCCAGGCGAATGGCGACGACAGCGTTTTTCGCAGCTTCCGCGCGCGTCACCAGAGCATCCGAGAATTGAGCCAAGGGGTCTGCTTGATCGGTCATGGGAAAGTCCTATCCATTCAAGATAGGGACAAACTGGGCAATTCCGCAGCTCCAGACTATCGGCCGGACGGCTGGGTTCGCCCCGGCCATTTGCCCGGGCAGAAGGACCGGAGGTCTGGCCGAATGCATCAAGAGCGTTTCAGCGCGCTGCATCAAGCTCCGCACCAAAGGCAAGGTCGCATCGCTATTCATTCAAGGCGCGGTGGCCGAATTCCTGCCCAAGGAAGTTCCGCTTGGCGGCGCAGTGACATTGTATGTGCTCCGGGTATTTCACACGCCGACGGACCAGGCTTGCTGGTAAACGAGTTTGACGCGGGCACCGGCGACGCCATGGACAGGTGACGGGCGCAGCGTTCCAGCGCCACACGTGCTGGCTTCGTCCAGAAATTCCTGAACCGCTCGGACAAACTCATTCTGTTCTTTTGCGTGATAATGGTCTTCGCTCGCCGATCTCCACTCGCATTCGTATCGGCCCACACCCGCAGCCTCACAATCGGCGCGCCATTCCCGCTTCCCGAAAGAGTCGGAGAACGTGTGCTCTTGCGCCGAGGCTGCGGTTGCCAGAACGGCGAGCAGTCCTTGCTGTCTGGCCAGCCAGCGGGGCTTGCTGATGGCCGCCGCGACCCCTCGGCATCGTGTCTCGCGCGGCGGCCGGGCGCGCCGAAAAAATTCGGCTGCATGGGCAGGCCCTCGATCACGAAAATAGAAATACCCCGATCAGCAAACTGCACAACAAACTGACCCGCACATCCCCGAGGTATTTTGCACCAGGTTGATCGGCTGGAGTCCCTTCGTGATCATGGGCAACACGATGCCGCTCCGGGATCCTGATGAAGACGAAGAGGACGAGGGCGAAGAGGAAGAGAAAGGCGAGGAGCGCGCCGACGAACCGCCGCTCGTGCGCGAGCCGGACGAAGACTAGATTTGATCTTTCAGGAGGTTGTCCATCTGTTCCGAAGCGAGGAAGCTCGCGCCCGTGATGCGGCGTGATCCGGCGCTAGCGGTCCGGCATGGTGTAGACAGCGCAGGGAGTGGCGATCCCGCGCAGCGTATGCGTTCCCAGCGGGATCAGTTTTGCGGTGGTCTCAGTGGCGAGTGCGCCGGAAATTAAGACGGTTCGGCTGAGCGGCCGGCACAGCCCCTCAAGCCGGCTGACGAGATTGACGGCCGGACCGATTGCGGTGAAATCCAGCCGGTCCGCCGCCCCGACATTGCCCCACAGAATCTCGCCAACGTGCAGCGCGGCGCCGAAAGAAAGCGATGGCAAGCCCTGCTCGCGCCGGGCCACATCAAGATGCGCCATTCCGGCCTGGGCGGAAGAGACCGCGCGTAGTGCGGCGTTGCAAGCATTGCCGGGCTTGTCGTCGATGATCGGAAAGATTGCCAGCACGCCATCGCCGATGAATTTTAGCACCTCGCCGCCGAAGGCGTGAACCGAGCCGGCAATGCAGTCGAACCAGGCATCCAGCGCGGCGATGACAGAAGCCGGCGGCGCGGCCTCGGACAGCGCAGTGAAGCTGCGCAGATCGGCGTAAAGCAACGCGGCCCGGATCGTTTCGCCGACATCGCGCCGCAGCGGTCCTGCCAGCACGCGCGCCGCGCTGCGCCGGCCGAGATAAGCCTCGAGCGCCGCGGTCAGCGTCGCGCGCGCC
>VAZS01000413.1 GCA_005884855.1 Alphaproteobacteria bacterium
TTCGACCACGGGAACGGTGGCGCTCGGTCATACCGAATGCGACGTCGTTCGCGGTATCGGCGCGCCAGCCAGTGTCAATCTCTCGAACAATGGGCGCGGCGACCGCGTCGCCGTCATCAATTATGTGCAGGGGCAGCGCGCCGGCATTTATACGTTCACGGCAGGACGCCTGAGCTCGATTGAGCGTGGGCCGGAGCAGCCGGCGCCGCCGAAAACGGCAAAGTTGTCGAAGCCGAAGAAAAAACCCGGCGCGACCTGATCGGCGCCGTTCGCTTCCTGTTTGCCTGACGCGCTTTCCCAGACGCGAACCGGCATTCGCGGCTAGCCGGCGGCTTTGTCGTATTGCGAGCTAGCTGACAGCCATTCTTCCTCGGCCCGCTGCAACGCGCTCTCGGCGCCAGCCCGTGCCTTTGCCAGTTGAGCTGCCTGCTTCGGATCGCGCTTGAACAGGTCCGGCAGCGCCAGCGCGGTATCGATTTTGGATATGATAGCGTTGATGCGCGCGATCTCGGCCTCCGCCTCGGAAATCTTCTGCTTCAGGGGCACTCCGTTTCCGGTCTTGTTGCGCGAAGCCCTGTCCGATCCATTGCCGACGCGCTCCCGCGAACCCGCGCGCACGCTTCGTGTCGACAACACCATGCGCCGGTAATCGTCGAGGTCTCCGTCAAACGTGGTCACGGTCTGATCGGCCACGACCCATAACTGATCGGCACAGGCTTCGATCAAGTAGCGATCGTGCGAGACCATGATGACGGTGCCGGGAAATTCGTTGATTGCCTCGGCAAGCGCCGCGCGACTGTCGATGTCGAGATGGTTGGTCGGCTCGTCGAGAATAATCATGTTCGGCCCAAAGAAAGTCGCAAGGCCCAGCAGCAGCCGAGCCTTTTCGCCACCGGACAGGCTCTTGACCGGCGTCTCTCCGGCCTTACCGGAGAAACCGATTGCTCCGGTTCGCCCGCGCACCTTGGTTTCCGGCGCGTCCGGCATCAGTTTGCGGACGTGATCGTAAGGCGAGCCGCCCAGATCGAGTTCATCGACCTGATGCTGCGCGAAATAGCCGACCGAGAGTTTCTCCGCGCGGGTAACACGGCCGGAGAAAGGCGGCAGCCTATTGGCAAGCAGCTTGACCAGCGTCGACTTGCCGTTGCCGTTGGATCCAAGCAGTGCGATACGGTCATCGTTGTCGATCCGCAAAGTGATGCGGTTGAGCACCGGCTTTTTCGGATCGTAGCCAACGGTGACATCATCGAGCGCGATGATCGGAGGCGACAGCATCCTCTCAGGCGTAGGAAACGATATTTCGCGAACATCCTGCGTGACGAGTGCGGTGACGGGCTTCATCCTTTCCAGCATCTTGACTCGCGATTGAGCTTGGCGAGCTTTGGAGGCCTTGGCCTTGAAGCGATCGACGAAAGCCTGCAGGCGCTTGCGTTCGTCGGCCTGCCGTTTGGCGTGCTTGGCATCCAGCATTTCGCGCATCGCACGCTGCTCTTCGAATGAAGAATAGGTACCTTTGTACAGCGTCAACTTGCCGCGATCGAGATGCAGGATCTGATCGACGGAGGTATCGAGCAGGTCGCGATCATGGCTGATGACGATCACGGTGCGGGGATAGTTCGCCAGATGATCTTCAAGCCACAGCGTGCCTTCGAGGTCGAGATAATTGGTCGGCTCATCCAGCAGCAGAAGGTCGGGAGCGGCGAACAGGGTCGCCGCAAGTGCGACCCGCATCCGCCACCCGCCGGAAAACTCCTGACATGGCCGCGCCTGATCTGCGGTCGAAAAGCCGAGCCCGTTAAGGATGGCGGCGGCACGGGCGGGCGCCGAATGCGCGTCGATGTCGACGAGCCTGGTTTGGATCTCGGCGATCCGGTGAGGATCATGGGCGGTCTCGGCTTCCCGCAGCAGGGCATCGCGTTCAACGTCCGCCTTAAGCACGATCTCAATCAGGCTTTCCGGCCCGTTCGGCGCTTCCTGCGCGAGGCTGCCGACCCGCCAGCGCGGCGGGATCGTGATGCTCCCAGTTTCGGTCGGCAATTCGCCGCGAATGGCGCTGAACAACGTTGACTTGCCGACCCCGTTGCGGCCGACGAAGCCGACGCGGGCGCCAGGCACGATCTGGGCTGTGCCATGATCGATCAGAAGCCTTCCGGCGATCCGGACGGATATCTCGCTGATTGAAAGCATGCGGGCTTGTCACCGGAGTAGGCGCCAAACGCAACCCGTATCTGCACGAAATATCGGCACGGCGGTCGTCTTCTCGCGCATAAACGCCGGGGCTAGTTGGAAGTCCTAGCGGGGTTTGGCGCTTTCCCGCCTGCGCAGTTCGTCCATGAGGTTCTGGAGGCGAGGAGGAAGACGCGACCGCTCGGGACGCAGGCTCTGCTGGAGGTGTTCGCCAACCGCTTCGCAGATCGACCAGCTCGTATTGCGGTCGATTGTTTGGGTGCCGTCGCCGTCCTTCACGAGTTTCGCCTCGATTCCGCTAGGATTGTTGGCACTGGATCAAGTCCGTGAGACGGAAATTGTTTCCTGCCAGCAACGGATCGGCCCAGATTTGCAGGGAAAATCGCATCAAAAGCGGCGCGTCGTTCCGTTTGGGCAGACGTGAAAAGCCCCGGTGCGAGCCGGGGCTTTCCTCGAGCTTGCGCGACGATGATCAGTAGCAGCGATTGACCAGGCGCCAGCGGGGACCCCACGGTGTTGGGACCAGTCGGCGCACATAACAGCCGCCGTAACCGTAATAGGCGGGCCCACCAACATAGAAGCTTGGAGCACCCCAGCCAAAGCCGTGATGCCTGCCGTGCCAACCACCCCATGCAGAGGCGGAAGTCGGCGCCAAAGCTGCAGCGGCCAGCGACGCGGCCGCAACTGCAACAAGCGAGAGTTTGTGTAACATGGTGGTCTCCTCGGGTTTGGCGCTCGTGCGCCATCGGTGACTTGCTCTCCGATGACGTCCGCCAAAAAGCCGGCGGTGCGCTCGGTACCTGAAGCTAGCCTCGCCAACCTGAACGTATCCGGGACGTTAGTTTCAGAAACGGTTAATGTTCGTGACATTCCTGTAATTCCATAACTCGTTGCCACTTCGTCAGGCAGCAGCAGGCTGGTCTCATTGCTTGCCGTTAACTGTCGGCGCCGATATAAGCCGCGCACCTCCCATCAGCTTTGCAAGGACGAGACAATGGCGATTGAGCGCACCTTTTCGATCATCAAGCCCGACGCGACCGCGCGCAATCTAACCGGCGCGATCAACGCGTTGATCGAAAAGGCGGGACTTCGCATCGTTGCTCAGAAGCGCGTTCGCATGACTCGCGAGCAGGCCGAAACGTTCTACGCCGTCCACAAGGCGCGTCCGTTTTTCGGCGAGTTGGTTGATTTCATGATTTCCGGTCCGGTCGTGGTCCAGGTTCTCGAGGGCGAAAATGCAGTGCTGAAGTACCGCGATGTCATGGGCGCGACCGATCCCGCGAAGGCGGATCAGGGCACGATCCGCAAGCTGCACGCGAAATCGATCGGCGAAAACTCGGTCCATGGTTCCGATGCCCCGGAAACGGCCGCGATCGAAATCGCACAGTTTTTCTCCGGCAATGAGATTGTCGGCTGATACTGTGGTGGACACCGCGCCAACGATAGGCGCGCGAAACGCTCGCCTTTTTCGATAGGAAAATGCTGTGGATTGGCTGCTGCACATCTTCGATCCGACAAATATCGGAACGTTGGCCACCCAGTTTCAGCAAGAACTGCAGCAGCCGGTATTTTGGGTCGCGCTCGGCAAGATCATTTGGATCAATATATTGCTGTCAGGCGACAACGCGCTGGTGATTGCGCTGGCGTGTCGCGGACTGGAGCCGCGCCATCGGCTCTGGGGGATGGTACTTGGCGCCGCCGCGGCGGTTTTCCTGCGCATCGTTTTCACCGGTGTTGTCGTGCAGCTAATGGAATTGCCTTTCCTCAAGCTCGTCGGCGGGCTGGCGTTGATCGTTATTGCCGCGAAGTTAGTGGTACCGGAGCGAGAGGATGAGGAAGGTGTGGAGTCCGCCTCGCATCTGTGGGCGGCGGTGCAGATTGTGGTGATCGCGGACATTGTGATGAGTCTGGATAATGTGATCGCAGTCGCGGCCGCCGCCAATGGCAGCATGGTCTTGCTGGTGCTTGGATTGGCAATCAGTGTACCCTTGATCGTCGGTGGGGCCGCTCTGATCATGGCGCTGCTCAATAGCTTGCCGATTTTGGTATGGGCCGGCGCCGCCCTGTTGGGATGGATCGCAGGTGACGTGATTGCCACCGATCCGGCGATTCAACCGAAACTGCAAGCTCTCTTTGCCAAGTGGTTCGGCGTAAATTTCGACGCATTGCTGGCGTGGTTCGGAATGGCACCGCGCAATGCCGGGGGAGCAGGCGCCGAAGTTGTCTGTGCTCTGCTGGGCGTGATCGTGGTGTTGGTTGCTGGATCGATTTGGCGAAGACGCAAGCTGCAGCAGGTCAAACACGCGACGCAATAAAAAACAGCGTAGCCTAGCGCCTTACGATCGACCCGGATCGGCCGAGCAGCCGAGCCAGCTGCTTGAAACGGCTGCCAACGCGATCGGCCACCAGATCGACCAGTCTGTGCTCGAACACCAGCATCAGTTTGCGGCCGCTGCTTCGAAAGTGGGTTGCAGGCAACACACCCGGGCGCGCTGCCGATATCAGATGGGCGACGCGAAAGGCCGCGCCGAGCACGCGGGCGCGCTCCAGCATCAATGGCGGGACCAACTCCTGAATCATCGGCGGCGGTTCGTTCTGTTCGCTCAAGCCGGCGTAGCGATAGAACACCGAGAGCGCGACAAAAGCGCGGCCCTGGTGACTGATGGTTCCAAAATTGCCGTTGGTGATCAGGTTGAGCGTCTGCTCGCCACGATAGTCGGGATGCACCCGCCATCCGATGTCTGAGAGCAGGCAGGCGGCATGTCGAAGGCGGCGATCCTCGTCACTCTCGCGCAAGCGTACCACACGCGCCAGACGGTCGGTCCATTCGATCAACTCCTCGCCATGCTGGGCAGATCGCGAAAGCAGCTCGTTCAGCGTACGCGCGGCGCAGATGAATCCGTCGCTCGAGCGAACGGCCTGCGGCAGCTTCGAGTAAAGCAGGCCTTCGCGCACGCCGAAGGTTGAAAACACAATCGTTTTTGGCTTCCCGACACGGATGATATGTTCGAGCACCAGCGCTGCATAGGCCAGCAACGGCCGTCGCGCGTCCGCGACGATTTCGATATCCGCCAGCATATTCGCCGAGACCAGCCGGCGCAGGCGCCGCGCGAAATCGAGCGCGTCTTCCGCGGTTATTGAATAGCCATGCATGACCCGCAGCGGGTAACCGCTCTGCATGATGTGGATGCGGGCCAGGGCCCGCCATGTTCCTCCCACCGCGTAAAACGAGCGGCCGCGGCTCGCTTTAAGTTGGGCGAGATCGGAAAGATCGTCCCTGACGATGCGCTCGGCCCGCTTCAGCGATTTACGGGAGGAATCCTGCAGTGCGAGGCTTCCGAGCGGCAACGTCACGCCTCCGCGAACCCGGTTGCCGCGCACGTCCGTCAACTCCAGCGATCCGCCGCCGAGATCGCCGACCACACCGTCGGGTCTGTAAACCCCCGAGATCACGCCAAGCGCGGACAGTTTCGCTTCGCGCGGACCGGACAGGATTTCGATAGGCACTCGGCAGATTCGCTCCGCCTTGGCGATGAAATCAGGGCCATTGGAGGCCTCGCGGCAGGCGGCGGTGGCGATCGCGTGCACGCGGCCGACCTTCATCACCCTGCACAAAGCGTGAAAACGTCGTAACGAGCTAAAGGCTTTGGCTACCGCATCGGGCGCCAAC
>VAZS01000414.1 GCA_005884855.1 Alphaproteobacteria bacterium
CGATTGCTGCTGTTTCGACAGATCGATATTGAGCATCTCGCGCACGAGATCTTTCAGGCCATGGCGATCGGTGTAGGTGCGGGAGAGCCGCGAGGCGATCTTGGTGCAATACACCCGCTGCGGCATGACGCCCAAGGCATTGTAGAGAGCTGCGAGATCGAACCGCGCGAAATGAAATATTTTCACCACGTTCGGATCGGCCAAAAGCCTTTTCGGGTTTGGCGCGTCGGCAGCATCCTTTCCATGACCCTTCGGGATTTGCACTACATCGGCACTGCCATCGCCATTTGACATTTGCACCAGGCAAAGCCTGTCGCGGTGCGGGTCCAACCCCATGGTCTCGGTATCGATCGCCACCGAATTGGTATAGCGGCTAAGTTCGGGCAGATCGCCGCGATGCAGGCGTACGGTCATGGTCTTTCAAAACCTCGTCGAATCGCTATCGACCAAGCTACCGCCCAAATCCGCAACAGGCGAGCAGCCGGAGGACCCTAAACGGCGATGGGAGGGCATCCAACAAGAATGGTGCCCAGGAAAGGACTCGAACCTTCACGGCCGTGAAGCCACTGGCACCTGAAGCCAGCGCGTCTACCAATTCCGCCACCTGGGCCCGGGCGGGTTAGTACGGATCGGTTAGGCGGTTGTCAAATTGGCGAGCCGTGACGCAAATGCGCTATACAGGGACGGCATGTTGGCGTATCGCGAAATCGCCAAATACTCCGCATGACTGATCGAAATTTGACTAGGAACTGACGCCATGCCCTCGAATCTGGACACGCTGGTCACTGTTTTCGGCGGATCGGGTTTTCTCGGACGAAGCGTCGTGCGCGCATTGGCCAAACGCGACTACCGCATTCGGGTCGCGGTACGGCGACCGGAACTGGCCGGGCATTTGCAGCCGCTCGGCAGGGTGGGCCAGATCCACGCCGTGCAAGCCAATTTGCGCTATCCGGCGTCTGTCGAGGCCGCGATGCGCGGCTCCCATGCTGCCGTCAATCTGGTCGGCATTCTGGCCGAGAGCGGCGCACAGACCTTCGACGCCGTTCAAGGCGCCGGTGCTGGCGCGGTGGCAAAGGCGGCAGCTGCCGTGGGTGCTGACATGGTGCACGTCTCCGCGATTGGCGCCGACGAAAACTCGCCCTCGCGCTACGGCCGCGCCAAGGCGGCGGGCGAAAAGGCCGTGCTGTCCGCCGTGCCCTCGGCCACTATCTTGCGGCCTTCCGTCGTGTTCGGGCCGGAGGATCAGTTTACAAACCGGTTTGCGGCGCTTGCGCGGCTATCGCCAGCCTTGCCGCTGATCGGCGGCGGCCTGACTAAAATGCAGCCGGTCTATGTCGGCGATGTCGCGACTGCGGTCGCCGACGCCGTCGATGGCAAGACCAAACCCGGCGCGACCTACGAGCTCGGGGGCCCGGAAGTGCTGACCATGCGCGAGATCATGCAGATCATTCTCGCCACCATCGGACGCCGGCGCATGCTGGTGTCATTACCGTTTGGTCTGGCGAAACTACAGGCGCTGTTCCTGCAGTTCGCGCCGGGACCGCTAAAACTGACGCCTGACCAGGTCGCGCTATTGCGGATCGACAATGTGGTCTCGGATGCAGCGAAAGCCGCCGCCCTGACGCTGGAAGGACTTGGTGTTGTGCCAGATTCGCTTGAAGCAATTGTGCCGCAATATCTCTGGCGCTTCCGCAAGGCCGGGCAGTTCGCGCATAAAGGCGCGTAAGACCGCGGAGCAACAACCTCGAAAACGCTACCGCCCCATCGCCAGCGCGACCAGCCCAAGCGTGCCGACGATGACGCGCCACCACGCGAACAGCGTGAACCCGTGTCGTGTGACATAACTCAGGAATGTCTTGACCACCACCATGGCGGTGATGAACGACACCACAAATCCGATCGCGACGATTCCCAGATGATCGATCGTCATATCGGCGCGGCTTTTGTAAAGATCGTAGGCAAAGGCGCCGACCATGGTCGGGATCGCAAGAAAGAACGAAAACTCCGCAGCGGAGCGCCGGTCCGCGCCCAGCAGCATCGCCGCGACGATGCTGGCGCCGGACCTTGATACGCCGGGTATCATCGCAAGACACTGCGCAAAACCGATCGCGAGATACATCGGCAGCGGAAAGGTCGTGGCGTCGTGTTCGCGGGGCTTCAAATCGAGCTGATCGATCCACAACAGGATGGCGCCACCGACAATAAGCGAAAAGCACACCACCCAGGGATTGAACAAGTAGAATTTGATGTACCCACCGGCGGCCGCCCCGATGACAGCGGCCGGCAAAAACGACACCAGCAATCCTATCACGAATCGTCGGTCCTCCGGATTGGAGAACATGCCGAGCGCAATCCGCCACAACTTGGAAAAATATAGTGCGACTATCGCCAGGATAGCGCCGAGCTGAATGAGTATGGCGAAACTCTTCCAGAAAGCGCCGTCACCAAGATCGAAGAACCGCTCCGCCAACAGCAGGTGTCCTGTCGAGGACACCGGTACGAACTCGGTGACGCCCTCGACAATGCCGAGAATCACCGCCCTCAATGCATCAGACATCATTATGTGATCCGCTCTGAATTATGTGATCCGCTCTGAATGTGTCCGCTCTGAACGATCCCGCCGGAAAAGCCGGGTTCTTCTCGCCTATTCGCGCCGCTCCGGCAATCGTAAAAAACGCAAAAACACAGGTTGCCTCATTCGCGTGCTTAGGTAGTTTGTCGCGCGGCTGCGGTATTGTCGCGCGTATATTTGGTGCTCAAGGCGGTGACGAATTTTTAAACACCGCGCCTATATCAAAGGGCTCATGTTCACATTATTTCATCATTCGTTCTGTCCCCAATCGCGGTTCGTCCGTCTGGCGCTCGGGGAACACGGTTTCGATGTGCGGTTGGTCGAGGAGCGGGTCTGGGAGCGGCGTAAGGATTTTCTGGCGCTCAATCCCGCGGGCACCACGCCGGTGCTGATGTCGGAAGGTTGGCCTTCGATTCCCGGCGCCGGCGTCATCGCCGAATATCTCGATGAAGCTTATGGCGCTGACATCGGCGAACGACGATTGTTGCCAGCCACCATGGGCGAGCGCATCGAGGTGCGCCGGCTGATGGCCTGGTTCAACGAAAAATTCTTCGAGGAGGCCTCCAATCCGCTGGTGACTGAACGCATCTACAAGCGGTTCATGAGACAGGAACAAGGCGGCGGCGCGCCGGCGGCGGCCGTGATCCGTGCCGCAAAGGCAAATGTGCGCTACCATCTGGCTTATATCGGCTGGCTGGCGCGGACCCGGAACTTTCTGGCCGGCGACCGGCTGAGTTATGCGGACCTTGCGGCCGCAGCACATGTTTCGGCGATCGATTATCTGGGCGACGTACCATGGATCGAGGACGACGCAGCAAAGGCGTGGTATGCGCGGGTGAAATGCCGCCCGTCGTTCCGTCCATTACTGAGCGAATCGTTGGCGGGCGTTCCGGCGTCGAGCACTTACGTGGATCTCGACTTCTGAACACGACAGTCAAGCTCAGCAGCCACGAGCTGCAAACCGCGCTCGCCGGCCAAGCGCGCGCGCTGGGTTTCGATTGCATGGGCGTCACCGATCCCGATGCAATCGTCGACGCTGGTCGGCACCTGCGCGCTTTTCTCGACGCCGGAGCGCATGGCGAGATGGAGTGGCTTGCCCTTCGGCCCGAGCGCCGCGCGGATCCGCGCGTGCTGTGGGCTGGTGTACGCTCCATCATCATGCTCGGCGTCAATTACGGCCCCGACGAAAATCCGCTGGCCATTCTGCAGCAACGGACTCGCGGCGCGATCTCGGTTTATGCGAGAGGCGACGATTATCACGATCTGATCAAGAGGCGCTTGAAGACGCTTGCGCGATGGCTGGTCGCTGCCTCCGGCGGCGAGGTCAAGGTATTCGTCGATACTGCTGCGGTGATGGAAAAACCGTTGGCGCAGGCCGCGGGGTTGGGCTGGCAAGGCAAGCACACCAACCTGGTTTCGCGCGAGTTCGGCTCATGGCTGTTCCTGGGTGCGATCTTCACAACGCTGGACGTACCGCGCAATGAGACCGACACGGACCATTGCGGCTCGTGCAGCGCTTGCCTGGACGTCTGCCCTACGTCCGCGTTCCCGGCGCCGTACAAGCTCGATGCGCGGCGCTGCATCTCCTATCTCACGATCGAGAACAAGGGACCGATCCCGCACGAATTTCGTAAAGCCATCGGCAACCGCATCTATGGCTGTGACGATTGCCTCGCCGTGTGCCCATGGAACAAATTCGCGCAAGCCGGGCGTGAGGCAAAACTCGAGGCTCGGGAGCAATTGCGCGCGCCTGAACTCGCGGCCCTCGCGCGGCTCGACGATGCGGCATTTCGCCAATTGTTCGCGAAATCGCCGGTCAAGCGCATCGGCCGCGAGCGCTTCCTGCGCAATGTGCTGATCGCCATCGGCAACTCGAACGATGGCGCGTTGGCCGTTGAAGCCGAGCGGCTTCTCAGGGATGAAAGCCCGCTGGTGCGGGGCGCCGCGGTGTGGGCGCTGTCGCAATTGATCCATCCAGAGCAATTCTCGATCCGCGCAACGCGCGCATTGAATGATGAAGCCGACGAGACCGTGCGCGGAGAATGGCTTCGGTGAGTGAGCCAGGTGAGAGCACCGAT
>VAZS01000415.1 GCA_005884855.1 Alphaproteobacteria bacterium
GCCGTCGGGAATGATGATGTAGTATTTCGAGGCGTCGAGCGGCTGGCCGGAACCAAACAACTCGGCGGCGAAACCCGGCGTCAGCATGCTCGCTGCCGAACCGCCGGAGCCGTGCAGCACCAGCACCGGCTGGCCGCCGGGCTCGCCCACGGTGGTGTAGTGAAGCCGCAGCTCGGGCATGGTCTCGCCGCTGTGGAGTTTGAAATCCCTGGCGACCCAGTCGGCTTGTTTCGGCGCGGGATAGTCCGCCGCCAGCGCGGTAGATGAAATGATTGCAAGCGCTATCGATAGCGCGGCGCGCGAATAGTTCATGATTTCCTTGCCTCTCCCGTCGCGGCCCGGTTCACCTGGGCCGCGTTGGGGGCGAGCGTATCACGCCTTGGGCGCGCTATGCATCCTCGACATCGGTCTCGGGACGGTCGCCGCCGGCGGCGGTCTCGGTGTGCCATTTGCCGTCTGCCGTCTCATATTCGATCGCCTCGGTTCGTCCGGGCACGCGCTGTTCGGCGGCGGCTCGCCTGGCAGCGGCAAGCGCTACTTCGTGAGTTGCAAATGGTTCGGAAAATACCCCATCGACGGTGTATGCCCAACCGCCATCGTGCTGAACGATTTTGTAGGTGACATGCGCCATTTGCGAAACTCACTTGCTTAAGAACATGCGCCGAGGGGTGAACCCGGCGCTCATTTTATGGCAAAATGAGCGGCGATGCATGTATTTGGATCAGGCTCGCGGGATCAGGGAGAAAACCGAATGTGCCGCAACATCAAGACGCTATTCAATTTCGAACCGCCCGCGACCGATGACGAAATCCAGGCCTCCGCGCTACAGTTCGTGCGCAAGCTCTCGGGCTTCAATAAGCCGTCGCAGGCCAACGCCGACGCTTTCGACCGCGCGGTAGGCGAGGTGACCGCCGCCGCGCGACGGTTGCTGACCTCGCTGCACACGCACGCGCCGGCGCGCGACCGCGACACTGAGGCCGAGAAAGCAAAGGAGCGTTCCAAGCTGAGGTTTGGCTGACTAAGCTCGTCGAGTTTCCCCACCGCCGCGCCCTGCGGGCGCGTCGACCTTCCCCGCAAGTGGATAAGATCAGGCGCGCTTCGACAAGCTGCCTCGTTAGGGCGAAGCGGAGCCTTGCGTTTGGAGGCGATCTCGAGTTCCATTTGTCAATCCTAAGTTGCTGCTTGTCACCGCTAGTTCTCCTTATTGCGGTGCGGCGTTTCAACGTGTGGTTGAACCAAACGAAAATCCTCTACTGTCAGAGCATTCTGGTGGGGAGGGTTGCATGTACAAGAAAATCTGTTTGCTTATTGTGTCCGGATTTCTCTGCGGCTGCGGCGTTCAGCTGAGCCCTGCCCAGCTTGTGGGCGAACAAACCTCCGATGTTGCTGTTCAGGAATTCTTGTACGCTGGCCAAGAATTGGCTTATCGCTATGGCCTTGACCTCAAAATGACCAATGTGCCTCCGCCGCCCACCAGGGCAAACCTGCAGATACTTGGAATTTCGGCAAAAAGCGTAATTCCGTATCGGTTTGAGCTTGCACGTTCGCCGGACTTTCTTGGCGGCAAGGACCACTATCAAGTGCGCGAGTATTTCATTCGGGCGGGATATCACGCCTCTCAAATCGTCTGTCGCAATTATCTGTCCGGCTTGCGGGATCGAAACGAGTACTTCGAATTCCTGCAACAGGAGCTCAAGGTTGTCACAAACCTGACGGGAATGCTGCTGACGCTCACCAATACCGCCGAACAGTCCAAGGACATTTTCACGCAAGTCGTTGGAGCTTCCAATCTCGGAGCCGACGCATATCAGAGCTTCAAGTTCCTGGCTCCGGAGATCGAAACGATCTTGCCGCTGGTCGAGGCGGCGCAAGGTGCCATGAGGGATTATTTCGTCGAGGGTAAGGGACGGCCCGCCACATTTGCCGGCGCGCTAAATGCCGTCAGCAAAATCGAGTATCAGTGCTCGCGTTCCGGCATTCGCGCAATTTTGACGAAGACGCTTGTCCAATCCAAACCGCAATACAGCGTTGTTGATGGCGTTTTATATGCTCATGAAGCTGAGAAGGCCGCTCCGAAAGATGAAAAGCCCCCCGCTGCAAAGGGAGGTACGCAAAGCGGGAGCTAGTTGCTAAATCGACCGGTAGCCGCCATCGGCCATGACGATCGAGCCCGTGACATAGCTCGACAGATCCGAGGCGAGGAAGATCGCCGGTCCCACGATGTCTTCGGGCTTTCCGGCGCGGCCGAGCGGAGTGTGATCGATGAAGATTTTCACCAGGCCGGGATCGTTGGCGCGCACGCTGGCGTTCAGCGGCGTCTCGATCAACCCGGGGCCGATCGCGTTGACGCGCACGCCGTGCTTGCCCAGTTCAGCCGCTAGCGCGCGGGTGAAGCCAAGCACGCCGTGTTTTGAGGTGGTGTAGGCCGGGGAGTTCGGCGTGCGCACATGCACAAAGGACTGGATCGAGCCGATATTGACAATGCGTCCTTTGCTCGCGAGCAGGGGTTCGAGGAACGCGTGCGTGACGTTGAAGGTGCCGTTCAGGTTGGTCGCCATGATGTCCTGCCAGTCTTTCAGCACCGCACCGGGATCGGCGGTGAAAGCGTTGCGGCGGTTGATGCCGGCATTGTTGACCAGAATCGACACTTGTCCGACCTTGTCCGCGACTTGTTTCGCGACAGCGATGCAGTCCTCGCGCCGGGTCACGTCGAGCGCAAAACTTTCCGCCTCGCCGCCGGCGCTGCGAATTTCCTGCGCGGCCTCGGCCGCTCCCTTCTCGTTGATATCGAGCAGCACGAGCCGCGCGCCCTCGCGGCCATAGCCCAACGCAATCGCCCGCCCGATACCGGACGCCGCGCCCGTGACAACAGCGATATGGTTCTGGAGGAGGGGCATGGAGGTTTCCTCTGCCTTTGATTTTTTATCTTTCGATAGAAACTAATTCAAAATTGAAGGTACGGAAACGGAAAGCTTTACCTGTCACGTGCTATTCATTGCGTCTGGTGTTGCCAGATGGATAAGCAGCTCTGCGAGTGGAAAGTCGCGCTTGAGCGGATTTGGTCGGCGGCCTCGCCTGACTATCACGAAGCCGCGCGCCTTGCTGTCGCTATCGCAGGCGCAAGCGAGCACGCACTATTGCGGCAGGCGGCGGCGCAGGCTTTGGCGATTCTCCGCAGCGCCTCGGCTGAAGATGCAGATCGCATAACCCGAATTGCCGCGCGGCGCCGGCTCGGCGTCATTCGCGAGGTGCTGCATTCGCTCACCAGCCCGCAATTCGGCAAGCGCCAGATCGCTGCGGAGTTGCCGCCGCCCGAGCAGTGTTATCGGCAACTGCTGGGATTGCCGCTCGGCCGCCGGCTGTCCGGCGCCGAAATCCACCGTGCCTGGAAGCGCGTCGCCAAGACCGCGCACCCGGACGCCGGCGGCACCGCGCGCGCATTTCAGGAACTCTCCGCCGCCCGCGACGCGCTAATGAAGGAGCGGTGAGCGGACGGCGCGTGAACAGGGCGTAGGGTGGGTTAGGCGAAGCCGTAACCCGCCGCTATGGTCGGCGCCTCTAGCCACGCGAGAATGGCGGATTACGCCGCGCTAATCCGCCCTACGCGCTGTCAACTTGCACCACTCAATCACCGCCCCGCAAGCGACGCCACGCACTCGATCTCAATGAGCATCGCAGGGTCGGGCA
>VAZS01000461.1 GCA_005884855.1 Alphaproteobacteria bacterium
CACGCAGTTCGCAAGCCACCCCGCCCTCGCTCCGCGACCGTCTGAAGGATCCCTCGCTGCTGCGCGACCGCTGCTACATCGATGGAGCCTGGACCGGAACGCCGGCCAATCCCGTAACCAATCCAGTCAACGGCATCGAACTTGCGAAGGTGCCGAAGATGAGCACGGCGGAAGCGACGCAGGCGGTGGAAGCCGCCGAGCGCGCATTCCCGGCCTGGGCCAAGCTCACGGCCAAGCAGCGCTCCAACATCTTGCGCAAATGGTTCGATTTAATCATCGCCAACCGCGAAGATCTGGCGCTGATCCTGACTTCCGAGCAGGGCAAGCCGCTGGCGGAGGCGCTAGGCGAGGTCGACATTGGTGGCGCATACGTCGAGTTCTTTGCCGAAGAAGCCCGCCGCGTGTATGGCGAAACAATTCCCTCGCAGCGGCCGGACGCGCGGCTGCTCGCGATCCGCCAGCCGATCGGGGTCTGCGGCGCCATCACGCCGTGGAATTTTCCCTGTTCAATGATCACCCGCAAGGTATCACCCGCGCTGGCCGCCGGCTGCACCGTCGTCCTCAAGCCCGCAAATGAGACACCGCTCACGGCTTTGGCGCTGGTCGCGCTGGCGGAAAAGGCGGGCGTGCCCAAAGGCGTGTTCAATATTCTCACGGGTAATTCGTCTGCAATCGGCAAGGTTCTTTGCGAACATCCCGCGGTGCGCTTCGTCGGCTTCACCGGCTCGACCGCAGTCGGCAAGATTCTCTATCAGCAGGCTTCGGTCGGGGTGAAGAAGCTCGGGCTCGAGCTCGGCGGCAACGCGCCATTCGTGGTGTTCGATGACGCCGATATCGACGCCGCGGTCGATGGCGCGATGGTCTCCAAGTATCGCAACATGGGGCAGACCTGCGTCTGCGCCAACCGTATCTACGCCCAAGACAAGATCTACGATCAGTTCGTCGAGAAGCTCTCCAGGAAAGTCGCCGCGATGAAGATCGGCGACGGCACGGAAACCGGGGTGACGCAGGGCCCATTGATCAACATGGATGCGATCGACAAGGTCGAAAAGCACATTGCGGATGCGGTCAAGCACGGAGCCAAGATCGTGACCGGGGGAAAACGGCACTCGCTTGGCGGCACTTTCTTTGAGCCGACCGTGCTGTCGAACGTCGCCTCGGACGCGCTGGTGTCGCAGGAGGAGACCTTTGGCCCGCTCGCGCCGGTGTTCCGCTTCAAGGACGAGGCCGACGTGATAGCGATGTGCAACAATTCGCCGTTCGGATTGGCGTCGTACTTCTACTCGCGCGATCTCGGCCGGGTCTGGCGGGTCGCCGAGGCCTTGGAGTCCGGGATGGTCGGCGTCAACACCGGACTAATCACCACCGAGGTCGCGCCGTTCGGCGGCGTCAAGGAGTCGGGGCTCGGCCGCGAAGGCTCGCATCACGGCATGGAAGAGTATGTCGAGATCAAATATGTGATGATGGCAGGAATCTGAATTGTTCTACATCTGAACTGTTCTACATCTGAACTGTCCTAGATATGAGCTGTTCTACGTCGGACTTCCAGCCCGCCGCGCATCTCGTTGGCGATCGCTTCCTCCTCCGAAACATCCCATTGCCGCAAGGCCGAAAGCCGGTCGGCGCGCAAGCAGGTTTGTGGGAAACGCGCGATCTCTTTTGCCAATTCAATTGCGTGCGCGCGTGCTTCGCCCTTCGGCACCAGACGGTTGGCGAGTCCCATCCGCAGCGCCTCGGGACCGCCGACCGGCCGGCCCGTGAGAATAAGATCGATCGCCTGTGAATGGCCGATCAATCGCGGCAGCCGGATGGTGCCAAGATCGATCAGGGGCACGCCGAAGCGGCGACAAAAGATCCCGAAGGTAGCGTCCTCCGCGACCACCCGCATATCCGTCCACAGCGCCAGTTCCATGCCGCCGGCGACCGCGAAACCCTCCACCGCCGCGATTACGGGTTTCGACAGACGCAGCCGGCTTGGCCCCATCGGCGCAATCGTATCGTGACCGCCGATCTCGCGCTTTTTATTGGGGTCGCCGGCTGCGACCGCCTTGAGGTCGGCGCCCGCACAAAAGTATCCGCCCGTGCCGGTAAAGACCGCCACAGACGCGTTGGCATCGGCGTCGAACGCCCTGAACGCATCGAAAAGTTTCCGCGCTGTCGCGCCATCGACGGCGTTACGACAATGGGGGCGATTGATCGAGACGATGGTGACCGGTCCGTCGCGTTCAACAAGCACCGCATCGATGTCGGTCATGGTCAGTGGCTCCCCTCTCGGCTGTTGCCTTGGCACGCGCTCCCGATCATGGACGCGCATCGCCGGGCAGGAGCCTAGCGTCTCGCCTCAGTCAATTCCATCGCGAACGAAGGCTACGCGGATGGTGGGATCGCCAATCGCCTCGTGCGCATCCTCGAAGCGAACCCGCCGGGTGATGACATGCTCGGGGTGGAAATGTCCGGCCACGACATGGCCGACGCAGTCGGGCATTTCGGCGCGAGCGTTGACGCGGCCGATCCGCAGCTGGATTCCGACGCCGTACATGTGCCGCAGCGGCACCGGGGTGGTCTCGGTGAAATCGCCGTACATGCGCTGGCAGATACCGTTTGGCTCCGCCGATCGGAACGCCAGCAAGATGCTGGCATCCGAGGCCGCTGCATCGACCACGATCGGGAATAGTCCGATGGGCTCCATAACCAGTCCCTTGGGCGCTTCGTGAACTTCGGCGCCAAGCGACTTCGCCTTGGCCAGGCGCTGTGGATTATCGTCGAGATAGACCACGTTGCCTGACCAGCATATGGTCGGCAAAAGGCACGCGGAGCAGATCGGACAGCGCACCGCCATACTCGACGCCGCAGACCGGCTTCAGACCATACGACGAACGGAAGGGCACGGAAGTGCAGGCGTTGGTGTGACCGCGCCGACAGCGCTCGCAATCACCGCAACTGATCTGGAACGGTACGATGACGAGATCGCCGGGTGCGAAATTCTTCACCGCGCTGCCGACTTCGACGACCCGACCGGCGGTTTCGTGGCCCAATGCGAACGGCCCGGGCAGGCCGGACTTGCCGCTGACGATGATGAGATCGATGTCGCAGCGCGTAACCGCAAGCGGCTGCACCAGCGCGTCGCCCTCGTGGAGCAATTTTGGCTCCGGCACGTCCCACCACTCGATGGTGCTGCCGCCGACATAGGTAAGTTGCCGCATCGCGCTCTGTCTCCCCACTCTGCGGGGACAGTGCAAAAGGCTGGCTCTGCCGACAAACGGATTGTCCTCAACCGCGGTGAAAACAATTCATCCATCCGTTTGGACCGGCCAATCTCTAGGCAATCTCGAGGTCACTGCCGGTGATACGGCGATAGGCCTCGAGATAGCGTTTGCTGGTCGCCTCCACGATACCGGCGGGCAACGGAGGTGCCGGCGCTTCGCCGTTCCAGCGGCCGGCGCGGCGCTCCGCATCGAGATAATCGCGCAGCGGTTGCTTGTCGAAGCTCGGCTGCGGCTGACCGGGCCGGTAACTATCGGCGTCCCAGAATCGCGAACTGTCGGGCGTCATCACCTCGTCGATCAGGATGATGCCCCCATCCGTAGACATGCCGAACTCGAACTTGCTATCCGCGATGATAATTCCCTGGTCGCGGCTGATCTTTTCGCCGAGCGTGTAGACCGCGCGGGTCATGCTCTCGAGCGCGTAGGTCGGTTTGTCGCCGAGGATCTCGCGCATGCGCGAGATCGTGATGTTCTCGTCGTGGCCGGTTTCGGCCTTGGTTGCCGGGCTGAAAATCGGAGGATCGAGCTTGCCGCTTTCGACAAGGCCGCCCTGAAGCTCTTCGCCCGCCAGCGTGCCATGTTGGGCGTATTCCTTCCACGCCGAGCCCGAGAGATAGCCGCGGATCACGCATTCGATCGGAAATACCGTGGTGCGCCGGCACAGCATCGCGCGTCCGGCGAGCGAGCCACGATGCCCGCGCAGCGCGGGCACTTTACTGATGATCTCGTCGGCATCGGCGCTGATCATGTGATGATGGACGACGCCTTCGAGCTGGTTGAACCACCACGCGCTGATCTGGGTCAGTACCGCGCCTTTC
>VAZS01000416.1 GCA_005884855.1 Alphaproteobacteria bacterium
GTGGAAACTCCGGGAGTCGACAAGCGCATCGATACGCTCGCGAACGGTAAGCCGGCCTTGGTCGCGCTGCCGCTTGACCTTATCAGCGCCTCCCATCTGGCGCGCGAACGCTTCGCGCCTGGCGAGGTCGTCGAGCTCCGGCTTCCAGGTCATTCGTAACCTCCGTCTTGGCGATCTTGTTATTGTTATGGGCTGGCACTGGAAGGGGCTTGCGCGGTGCGCGATCGCTGAAAAGTTCTCCGTCGGCGCCTTCGAGCAGACCGCCAATCGAGGCGCTTAGCTGCAAAATCCGCGGCGCGACCTCCTGGTGCAGCCGGTTCTCATCGTACATCGCGGATAAAAGACCGATCGTGACCACGACGAACGTTTGATACTGCGGCGACCATAACGGCACCGCGACACCATTGATATGCGGGCTCCACAAACCGCAGGCCACGACATAGCCGTGTTCGCGCAAAAACTTTCGGTTCCCCGCTAGGCGCGGCCGCAGCAGCTTGGCGTCTTCAGGAATTTCACGTTCCATTTCCGCCAGCAAGGCATCGCCGATATTCTCGTCCAGCGCGGCCACATAGGCATGACCGGCTGCGGTGCTCGCCATCGCGATACGACTGCCCGCGGTCGAGCTTAACCCGAGTGCGTTGGCGGCTCGGCCGACTTCGAGATAGACGAGGTGGAAGCGATCGGGAATCACGAAGCCGACGGTTCCCGGCAATTCTTCGGCGACATCCTGCAGCCGCAGGCGGATCAGGTTGCGAAGCTGCAACCCGCGCATCATCGCGGTGCTCATTGCGACCGCGCTCGGACCGATACGGTATTTCTGGTCGCGCGGCAGATAAACGAGCTGGCCCATCCGGGTCAACGTATGCGTCAGGCGCGACACCGTGGAGCGGGGCAGCCCGCAGCGACTGGAAATTTCCAGGTTACCGAGCCGCGCCTCATGACCCTCGAAGCAGCGCAAAACATCGAATGCGCGCGACACAACCTGTATAACATCACCCTCCCCCGCAACATCGCTGGCGAGCATTCCTTGTTTGCTTAGCCGTTCCGAGCGTCTTCCCATGCGCGTCCTATTCATTCCGCAATGCGGAATGAAATTCCGCTTGCAGAACAAACTACCTCAGGCAATCTGCGGCGACAACAAAAAGCCGAGGCCGTCGCCCTTCACAGTGCGCATGCCCGACTGCGCGCGGCGACGCCCCGGAGAACGGAATGCCAGAGATCAAGATCGTAACCGAAGTGGCCGGACGGATCTGCGCGCTGCCTGTTGAGATCGGCCGCAGCATTGGCGATGGCGAGGACATCGTATTCGTCGAAGCGATGAAAATGGAAATCCCGGTTGCTGCGCCCGCCGCGGGCAGGCTCAAATCCATCCTCGTCAACATCGACGACGTTGTTGCCGAAGGACAGGTGTTAGCGATCATGGAAATCTGAGCGTTCTAGCCCGGCTGCTTTCTCTTCGTTCTGCGACAATCCGTCCGGCAGCACGAACCATCCGCCACAAGACGCCGGACGTTGCCAGCGCCAACCAGCGATGACATGATCCCGCCAACGAAAAATATTTCGAGAAGCTCGGAGAGGAACATGAGCGATCCGCTGCGGGCGCTTGCGCCTGTCGTTTTCATAAGCATTTCGCTGCTGATCTCGCTCGCAGCGCGCGCCGAAGGCCTCAAGCTGCCCCCGACGATGACCTTCACCGCTTACGACACCGGTACCGCGGGATTCAATATCGCGGTGGCTGTCGGCAAAATGCTGAAGGACAAATATGGCACGGATCTGCGAGTCTTGCCGGCGGGTAACGACGTGGCGCGTCTTGCGCCATTGCGCGCCGGGCGGGCCGCTTCGTCCGCAATGGGCTCTGGCAGCTACTTTGCGCAAGAAGGCGTCTTTGAATTCGGCGCCAAGGAATGGGGACCTCAAGCGTTGCAACTGTTGCTGTCGTCGGTCGACTGTAACGCGGCTTCGCTCGGCGTCGCACGCGACACCGGCGTAACGGAGATCAAACAGTTAAGGGGCAAGCGCGTCGGCTTCGTGGTCGGCTCGCCGGCGCTGAATCAGAATTCGTTGGCGATTTTGGCGTTCGCCGGTCTCAAGCAAAGTGACGTCAAGATCGTGGAGTTCTCGAGCTACGGCGCGATGTGGAAGGGCCTGATCAACAACGATACCGATGCTGCGTTCGCAACCACGATCACCGGGCCGGCCAAGGAGGCGGAGACCTCCCCGCGCGGCCTGATCTGGCCGCCCCTTCCGCACAACGACAACGCCGGCTGGGAGCGGGTCCAGAAAGTGGGATCGTTCTTCTTCCGGCACCTTGCGACCTGCGGCGCCGGAATTTCCAAGGAAAAGCCAATCGAACTCGGCAACTATCCTTACCCGATCTTTGTAGCCTACGGCTCCCAGTCCGCAGATCAGGTCTACGCCATCACCAAGGCAATGATCACAGGTTACGACTTCTACAAGGATGCCGCTGCTGGGGCGACCGGGCTCGCGGCCGACAGGCAAACCAAGAAATGGGTGGTGCCGGTGCATCCGGGCGCGGTGAAGGCGCTCAAGGAAGCCGGCCAGTGGAGCGAGGACCAGGAGGCGCACAACAGCTTGTTGTTCAAACGGCAAGCAGTGCTCGGGGCGGCTTGGGCCGATTACGCCAAATCCAATCCACCTTCAGACGACAAGGAGTTTCTGGCAGGCTGGACGAGCGCGCGTGCCGCCGCCCTGAAGAAGGCCAACATGCCAAACGGATTTGAGGAATAGGCGTTTGTTCGTGACGGGCTGCGCGAACGGCTGGATCATTTAACGGAACAACTCATGTCGCCTGCATCATCGTCCGCCGATTCAGCATTGGCTGCAGCGAAACGCGTCCAATTCGACGATCCGCACGCAGGTATCGGCGGCCTGCAAGAGGCCGAGGTCACGCGGGTGCGAACCTTGCGAGGTGGCTGGCGCTGGGCGCTGATTTTTGCCACCGCGATAACGATCCTGTTGTGCATTAACCAGCAATTCTCCCTGCGGTTTTTTATCGGGTACACGCAGCTCAACACGGAATATTTCTATCTGCTGATCGCGCTGATGCTGCCGTTTACCTTCCTGATCTTTCCGAATTCGCAACGATCGCCGCTCGAACGCATCCCATGGTACGACATTCTGTTTTTCGGCCTGACCTTCGGTTCGGCCATCGTTTTGATGCGCCACGTGCGCAAGGCCGCCGAGGCCGGCTGGGAATTCGGCGGCGCGCCGACGACGGTTATTGTCGCGGGGCTGCTAATGTGGGTGGTGCTGATGGAAGCACTACGCCGTACCGGAGGCTGGAGCCTTCTGCTGAGCGTTTTTCCGTTCACTGTGTATCCGCTGTTTGCCGACGCGAGTTGGCTCGGACCGTTTCGCGGCACCCAATCGACCCTCGAACAGGCGACATCGTATCACGTGCTGTCAGGCGAAAGTCTGCTCGGGATTCCGATCCAGGCGTTCGCCGACACCGTGATCGGGTTTCTTGTCTTTGGCACCGCGCTGATGATGACCGGCGCAGGCAAGTTTTTCATCAACCTCGCATTCGCCATGTGCGGAACGTTCCGAGGCGGCGCGGCCAAAGTGTGCATCTTCGCAAGCGGGCTGCTCGGCATGATGTCGGGCTCGATCATCTCCAATGTGTTGACCGCTGGCACCATGACTATTCCGGTCATGAAGAAAAGCGGCTTTCGCGCCTCGTACGCCGGCGCGATCGAGGCATGTGCTTCGACGGGCGCCGTGCTCGCGCCGCCGGTGATGGGCGCCACCGCATTCGTGATCGCGCAATTCCTGAACGTCAGCTACGCCGACGTGGCGGTCGCGGCGATCATTCCGGCCATCCTGTACTATGTCGGGCTCTTTATGCAGGTGGATTCATACGCCGCCCGGCACGGCCTTGAGGGCATCCCGCGCTCCGAATTGCCCAGGGTTATCGATACGATCAAAGACGGCTGGTACTACATCTTCGTGATCGCCTTGCTCATTGTCATGCTGTTGTATTTCAAGCGCGAAAGCCACGCGCCGTTCTATGCGACCGCTCTGCTGCTGGTGCTCAACCAGCTATTCTCAAACGAGACGCGCTGGACGCTGACGACGATCAACCGATTCCTCGAGGTCAATGGCCGAACCTTCGTCGAGTTGATCGGCATTCTCGCCGGCTGCGGACTGTTGATCGGTGCGTTTTCGATGACCGGTGTGGTCTCAAGCCTTGCCAACGATCTCCTGCGCATTGCCGGCGACAACGCGTTTCTTCTGCTCGGCATGTGCGCCTTCACAAGCCTCGTGCTTGGTCTCGGGTTGACGACAACGGCTTGCTATATCTTCCTCGCGATTCTGGTGGCGCCCGCACT
>VAZS01000417.1 GCA_005884855.1 Alphaproteobacteria bacterium
AATCGCATGGCCGTACACATGTTCATTTTTTATTGGGGCATGCTGTCATCGATCACGCCGCCCGTTGCCATCGCCTCATTCGCGGCGGCGGGAATTGCGGGTTCGCCTGCGATGAAAACAGGATGGGAATCGATGTGGGTTGGGAGCATCATCTATTTCATTCCATTTTTCTTCGTACTGAATCCGGCGCTGGTGCTGCAGGG
>VAZS01000418.1 GCA_005884855.1 Alphaproteobacteria bacterium
CCGCATTTTTCCGACTACGCCACCGAGGACGTCCGCTTCAAACAGCGTCTTTAGCAACCTTCAGGGGTGACGCCTTGACCGACTTGCTGGCTGGCTTGGCCGGGAACTCCATAGGCTCTTTCGTGAAAGGATTTACACCGCTGCGGGCTTCAGTAGCAGGCTTATTCACGACCGACATTTTGGCGAAACCAGGAATAACGAACTCGCCGGATTCAGTCAGTTCCTTATAGCCTACAGTCGCCATCTGCTCGATGACGACCTTTACGTCTCCTTTGGAAACCTGCGTTCTCTCTGCAATTGCATCAATCAACTGGTTTTTGGTCATCTTGGCCATGATGGATTCCTTTGTGGAGGCTCAGAACAATTTAAGCGCATGAGCTACGCGGGGGTGCGCCACTCCTAAAGCGTGGCAAAGGTTAAGCAGGGATGACCGATCTCGAAGCTCGCAATTTTCGCCTCGCTGGATGGATTGCGGCGACACAGATGAGCGGTGACCACTCAGTTACTGGGCTACATTGTCGTTCTCGTGCGGTGAATGGCCATCGCGTACCGGATGCATGGGCCCGAGGCGGTGCGCCGGAGGGAATTCGCCGTTCCTCGCTATCTCGCTCGTGTGGTCTTCAGATGCGGCCGATCGAGGTACAGGGAGGCAGCGAGCCCCTCCTCGTTTTGTGCGGCGAATTCGGTCAACAGCTTCATCTCGGGAATTCGCGAGCGATCGAGCGTCTCGACGTCAGGCCAGTCGATCTCGATCAGATTTCCCGCTGGGTCCCGCAAATACATCTGGACGCAGCCATCCGGAAGTTCGTTGACTGGATTGCGAAACGCCCTCGAGTCGAGCGCGCCAATCGCCTTCGCGGCGTCGTAGGCAGCATGGAAATCGTCCACATCTACCGCAAAGTGCTGGTAGAACGGAACCTGATCTTCCAACTCGAAGATGTGCAATTGCAGATCGCCGCAGCGGAGATACTTTGTTTTGAACCCAAAATTGTAGCTGGGGATGCTCTGCATGCCCAATACGGTCTCGTAGAAGTTCACCGACTCCGCGAGATTCTTGGTACCTATCGACACGTGGTTGAAGCCGGTAACCTTCATCACTCACCTCCCATGAAAGCGAAACGCCGCCGCACTGGAACGAGACCGGTCGAAGTGATGTTTCGAATTGTTTATCGCTCACTAGTTATTCAAGACAGGACGCACCACTTCGCAACTGGAATTCAACTGGCAGGAGCTTTTCCGCGCCTTTCTGGCCGCATGCTTGGCAGCGACGTCAGATAGCCGGAGGTCATCCGGATAGAGATAGTGCTGGATAAGGGTCACTTCTTGGCCGGAACATACGGCGCAACCGGCCCAGCTTCGGTCATCAGCGGCGGCGCGCTCGTCGCACCGGGCGGCGACTCATCATTCAGGAACTCGTCAAGCTTTCCCGCGATCCATGACTTTGCCTCATCGGCTCCAGTGTCGCGCATATCGTTATGCTGGAAAGGGGTTTGCACGACCGTAATGCCAAACTCGTCACGGACCTCTTCTGAAGGCATAACCCCCGAATCCGTCTTAAAGGCGGGATCTTTTGAGCGGAATGAAAGAATTTTAAACCTGCCTTCAGTAAAAAACGGCACCCGCAGATTATCAAGCGCCACGACTTTCTTGACCTGATCGGGATGTAACCTGGCGAAATACATAGAAATGTCCGCGCCTGAGGAATGTCCCACCACGGTCACCTTTTGATAATCCGCGTTTGGCTGGACTTTTTGCATTTCCTGGATAGCGAACCGGATATTGGCTACGCCGCGCAGGTACTGCGGCTGCCGACCAACATATAGCTCGCCAACCTTCGTCACCATTGGTGGATCGCTCGGCAGGTCATGCTGGATGCTGATCGCGATGTATCCCCGGGCGGCAAAAACGTCCGCGAGAAATGAGTACTCGGTGTATTTGGCGGTGTGGCCGTGATTAAGGATAGCAACCGGTAGCTTGATCATGCCGGTATCAGCCTGCATTTCCTTGTCGCGCCGCACCGCGACCTCGATGGCAACCGGGCGATTGCCGCGGCTTTCGTCGTAGAAGGTCAGGGTCTCGTGGCGGATTGCCCACTTGCTCACGGTGAAATAAAAGGCGGTGACCAGTATGCAAAGCGAAAGCAGAATGGCAATTCCGCGTTTCATGCCTCGTCCTCCAGGCCGACTTCTTATATGTACTATATGTCAGGGCGAACCGATGCGGATATGAAGATTTGGATTAGATTTTTCATAAATCCCATGGCTGGCGACTTCGGGGGTTTTTGATCTTGATCCAGTCGAGCGCTCACGATGCCAGAGTCCCTCCGCATTGATAACTTTGTTCAACTATGCTCTCAAGGAAACGTGGCCTTGTCCCGGCAATTAGTATGGCGACCCGGCTCCATTACGGCTCTGCCGGAGGGGCTAACGGGCCCGTTACAGAATAGACCGGAATGGTGACGCTGCTATTGCAGCGAGCGCCAGATCGTCGGCTCGGAGACGCCGTAGCCGGTCGCCAGTTCGGCCATCGTCTCGCCCGAGGCGTAACGCTCGGCGATCTGGCTGCGCTGGCCGACGTCGAGCTTGGGCTTGTGGCCGAACTGCTTGCCTTCGGCCTTGGCGCGATCGATGCCGGACTGGCAGCGCTTGCGGATCAACGATCGCTCGAATTCGGCAACACCGGACATGACCGCGATCAGCAGCCGGCCGACGTCAGTCGTCGTATCGCACCAGCCTTCCCCTAGCCTGGTGAAGCCGCAGCCCTTCTCGGCCAGCTCGTGCAAGATGTTATAAAGATCACGGCTCGACCTCGCTAACCTATCCAGCTTGCAGACCACAACGACGTCGCCCGGCTGCAGCCGCTGCATCATGCGCTCGAACTGCGGCCGGTCCTCAGTGTTCTTTCCCGATGCCTTCTCGGCGACGAGGCGGCCTTGAGCTGCTCGACTTGGGCCTCGTGATCCTGGGTCTTCGAGCTGACCCTCGCATATCCGATCCGCATACATTCCACCCCTATTTGAAAGCCAGATGGGTTCAGGATTCGAGATAAGCACATCTTGGAGCGGCTCTATGCGGTGCGCCTCGATCGCATGCGTGCGCTTGAGGAACGTCGCAGACGTCGCAAAAGACTGACATCCCAACTGTAGAGCCGGCTTTGGCTACGGATCTTTGTGAGTCATTGGGTAGCAATATGGTAGCAAATCAGGCTGTCGCGCTAGCCAGCTCGTAAAAATGACGAATCGCAGCAATAGGATAGAAGATTGAGGCAGCCGCCTGATCGTCGGCGCAACTGACCACTATCGACCGTCACGACCGATCACGTAGCCCCGGTAGTCAGGCATCCGCCTTACCCCCCGGACAAAAAGGGACAGTCGGCTGGAGACGCTGCAGCAACCCCCAACCGTACAGGCGTCTTTAGAAAAAGGACTGCGATGGCTGTAGGTTCTCCTCGCCTCGTCGATGCAGTCCGCCCAATCCCCGTAACAGCAGCCCGCCCCGACAACGCATAGCAGACCGCCAACACAGGTTGACTCGCCTGCTCACGAACTCACGCGGATTTGCGCGGCTGCTGTGATCTTCATCAAAGGTGCCTTGCCATCTCGGCTGCTAAGCGTAGCCCTTGGGAACGCAATCAACATCACCGCTTTGCAACGCGAACGTTGCTCCAGCATTGTTTCCACGGCAATCCTAGTTGTCATATTCATGCGGCAAGTGCAGATCGTAAAGGAAAACTGATGGAAAACGAGGACACCAACGTTCACTCGCTAAATTTTCCGAAGGACGCAGATGCGGCTGCGTCGGATAAACTTGTCAAGCAGGCGCCGGCTATCGCCAAAATGAGAAAGGCGCTGTTCGATGCCTACGTCGCTGAGGGGTTTACGGTCGACCAGGCTATCAAGCTTCTATGTATGTGAAGGTGTGATGAAGCGATATGGCTTTTAGTTTGTTAGGCGTCGTTGCGAGAGCGGCTGAGCACTCAGCCGCTCGTGTCAGTCCGTAGCAAGGCGGATAGCCCGGCTAGGCGGCAGGCCGGACCCGTTCCATGTGCTTTGTGGCATCGTCGGCGACCTTGAGCGACATGTCGGCCACCCGGCGGCTGCTCTCCAAGACGCTCCCCACGGTTTCGCGCACCAAGTCACTTTGAACGGCTGCAATGTCCTGAGGCGTTCGGCACCGCCACAATTCATTCATGCGATCCATGCTCTTCTCGAGTTGGTGGCGAACGAACTCGAAGTACTCTTGAGACATCCCACTCATCAGCCTGGTAGCGGCTGTGCTAGTGTAAAGTATGGTTTCGGTGTTGCGGGCCGAGCGCTCAGTTGCCTGTTGCGCCTGTTGCGCTTCGTTTCCCGAAAAACCGAGCGTGCGACCAAGCTCCTCGGTGGAGCGACCCATCACCTTCGTCGCCATGTCCAGACTCAAACGCCAAGCATTCTGTAGCGTCTCGGCATTTTGCTGGAGCAGATGAGCGCCGGCCCGGGCAGTGTGTTCAATGTTTTGGGTAGACTGATCGTCGCGTGGGTCGGTCATTCTTGTTCTCCTCGATTTCTGATTGATGAGTTCAAATTCCTGTAGGAGTTTCAGACACAACTCCTTCGCCAGCAACGCCGGTCTTAAGACCGTTCCTGGATTTTCTTTTGTGGCGGGCTTTCTCAACGGCGCGCACGTAACTATCGACCAGCTTGGCAATCTCTGAGCCTTCCGCCGGAGTGTGGAGGGGATCGTGTCGAAGCGTCGGGACAGCTCTTACAAGGCGGGTCCGTCGAAGCATTGGATCAAGGTCAAAAACCCGAAGTAGCTGGCAATGCTCCGGGCGGAAGGCAGCTGGTGACACCACGCCTTTTTTTGATTGCACCGTTACTGAAGCATTTATTGACTCTTATAAGCGCCAATATCCCGATTGCATTCCATTATGCCGCCAGCAAGGGCCGGATAGGATTGACAGCCTCGATGACCTAAATTTCATGGACGAACCGATGATAATCGTCTGGACCATTGTCGGATCGACTGTTCAATTGTCGGCGGTTGATCGAACCGGTTTCTCGCACCATCCCGAGCCGAAAATGACGAGCGCCAAAGCGACCAGCGCCGATGGCAACCAGTGTCCGACGGGACCAGTGTCCAAAGGCCAGCGTCCAGAGGTCAGGGTCAGAAGGCCAGTGCAAAGCGAGCATCAACCCTGCAAGCAGCTAGCCAGTCTGCGTGCAGAACTGGCACGGCACGGCAAAAGCCTTTGAAGCTTTTCGGACCATCGGTCGCTCCGGTGGTCCTTTTCGTTTTGGTGCCTTGCGTCCCTTGTAGACTCCGCGCGCCTTCGCATCCGCTATTCCTTCAAGCTGACGCTCCCGGCGATGCATATCCAAGTGCATGGGGTTGATTCTCCGATTTAGTCCGTATCGCAACTGCCGCGGTGCGGCCCGCAGAGCGCGAATGCTCTGCGGGATTTTTTAACGTCGTTTTTTGGGAACTCTTTAGGCGCCCGGTTAGGCAAGACAATTCGATCTACTTGCGTTGTGTCGGGGACCGGACATCCTTCACTTGCTGGGGTTACCGCTCATCACAGGCTGCTGTGAGGTCGCTCATGCAAATGTATCCGAAACAGGCCGCCGATTGGGCGGTCTTCGCCAACACACAGAATATCGCTCGCATTCGTAAGCTCATCGCCATCGCCGAAAATGATCCCGCTCGCAATGAAGCGCGGTACCAAACGCTGCTGCGGCTATTGGCGGAAGAGGAAGCCAAGGAGGATGTGAAGGCGTGAGATAAAGGTGTCCACGGTAGTAGACAGCGCGACACCAGCACAGCTAGTTTCCGTGTGCGTCAATGCTCCTACCATGGCGCACAACCTCAAAGTCCTGTCCAGTTGCTCCCGCTGTCTGGACAGGCCTTTTTTTGTGCCGCGTATGGTCGTTAAGGCGAACTATTAAGAAGGAGCCCAATCAGAAACGCCTCGCCACTCCTCGCGAATCCCGGTAGTTCGCCAGCGCATTGGATAGCTCCAACGTCGCCGGTCCTATGCTGTCCGCTATGCCCGGGTCATCGATCAGCTTGGTTAGTTCATCACATAGCTCCAGCAGCGCGCGCTCAACGATGTACACTGGCGCAACATCATCCCATTTTCCCGAAATCGATTTGATCTTGCTGATGAAGGCGGCGACAGCCTGATCGACGGTGGCGTCGGCTTCCTGGAATTTTCGCTCGGTGTTGTCCATGACCAATCCTCTCAGCTTCGTCGGCCCGAGTGCGGATCATCTAAGGGAGGCAGCAGCCACACCGTCGGGACGTTTAACCAACCGGCACGGTTTTTGCTCTCTGTGTTTGCCGTTCCTGCCATTCGACTTCCAGTTCTGCAACGGCCCTAGGCGCCGAGCTCCGGCCATCGCGTCCGAAATCACCACGTCCGCTCAGATAGTTTGGATGCCAGCGCGCTGGCGGTTGTATGCCGATCCGCTCAGATAAATTGAAGCAGGCGGCGGCCGACACCACCGTCGTGGCTGCCGAGTGTCCCAGCTCACCCTACCTGAGCGGGAATTGCCTGGTAAGCTGCCTTCGGGGAGCATCCTACGGCGCCTGCCCGACGGCTCCGGGGCAAAGATGGCCGATCGAGCACGAATTGATAGACCCGCGCAGTCTGTCCACGCCAGCGCGCCTTCAACGCGCTTAAGCTAAGGCAGTCGTCTTGCACGACCCGCGTGATCTAGCAGTCGGAACTGTTGCAGGCCACCATCACCACGGCCTGCGGGAGAACGGAGTGACTGGGGATGGCGACTGTTTGGGCAACGGTTGCGAATAGCAGCGCCGCGAGAAGGATGAACCTCTTCATTGTCGGCTCCATCGAAAAGTCCTGCCAGTGTGTATGCAGGGCTCTGAGCTGGTTCACAGATCACGCTGACTTGATGCAGCACAGGCTGGCGGGGCATTGTCGGCCTGTCCTCGATAGCCGACTTTCCCGACGCGATCAGGTGACCGGCGGATCATAGCACGGCGGAGGCTGTGGACTGCGGGCCGCGACTTGCGTTGCACTCTAGCCGAATCATCTACCGTGGCCGGACACTAGCTAAATTGCGCCGGAGACACCCGTATCCCCATTGACCTCAGCTGAGTGCCTAGCAATCGCCGAACGTACAATGGCTGAGCCATGGCGAGCGTAGGCATGGGAAAGAGCTCAAATTGACGGCTCAAGCGTGGATGGTTCTCGCTGATAAAGTTAAACAGGCCGAGGCGCTTCGGGGGCGGCGACACGGTGCGTTTAAGATAAACCGACTGCAATGGAGGAAATTGGTAAGGCGCTGATCGATGGCTGGAGCGCCGAAGCACCGCTGGGCGAACCACGGT
>VAZS01000419.1 GCA_005884855.1 Alphaproteobacteria bacterium
ATATGCGGGCGGCAGGCGCTTCCCCCAGCCTGCCTTTGGCACGGCGGCAAGGGGGCAGCGCTTTCGACCCAGGGCGCTGCCCCCGTTCCCCTCCAACCGAATGCCGAAACGGCAGGGACGTCAACACCCCCTCGACGTCCCTGATAGCCTAGCCACTGCATGCTTAAGGAAGGGTAAAGGCGCCCGCGAGCAAAATCGGCGTCGCGCTTCCCGCATATCCGTACAGCGCAACAGCCGCGCCCATCGGCGTCAGGTTTCCTTGCCCGGCAGAAACAGCGCCGGTAACTGCGGATAGTAGATGGCGCAGCGGTTGTTCAGCGCCGTTGTGTGCGCGTTCGGGCAATCGCCCGCGAGGCTCTCCCACAGATCAGGCAGCCCCATATCGGCGCCGTGCTCCTCGATCAGGCGCGATGCCGCTGAAGCACCACAAGACGCCGTAATCCGGTCCAACCGAGCCTCCGTAAGCCGCACCGGCGTTTGGTTTTTCCCCTAATAGCGCCTACGTTTCGACACCCTATGACGTTGCACATTCCCAGAGCGGCGGTTGCCGCGAACCTGCCGCGCGACATCCGTCCGCAGATTGCGTCCTCATGCGCCGAACCGCCGGCCGGTGAGGGCCGTCGTTATGCATTGCATCAACGTCGACGATGTATATCGGCTGGTGCAAACGCCCTCGGATTTGGCCGAATTACGTCCGGAATTGCCGGATTGCGCTGGACCGCACCTGTCTCACCAGCGCCAAAGGCAAGCAATCGCGTATTCAAAATGCCGCCGCCGGCGGTCGGCAATGGTGACGCTTCGCCTGTCCGCTCGATCCTTTCCGCGATCCTTTGACTGTAAGGTTCTGCGGGCTTCGCCGAATTCGGTCTTACGGCCGCCGACTCAAACGTCGCTGCAATGGTTGCCGTAGCTGGTGCGTTCGATGACCTAGCAACTGGGGAAGTTGCTTCTGCCAACATTGCGAGCGCGCAAATTCCCCCGACCAAAGAGAAAGGAGCCACTTTTCGCAGCAATCGAACTGTCAACGCTTCAACGCGAGGGGCAACAAATGTTCCCCGCTCTAGGATGTGCGACGCACCGGCCACATCACAGGTGGTAAATGTAGTCGGCGGATCTGGAGAGCGTCGCGCCACCGGACTCGATCCCGCCGGTGGCATGAGATGAGCCGTTTTTGGCTCAATTTGTCCGCTGCAGTCTGCGCGGATCTCACGGGGTTGATCGGGGCCGACCTGTACGTTTGTGAGTTCGGCAGCTAGATCCAACTTGCGGTGCTTGCTTACATCCTTGAGCCGTTTCAGTGCATCCAGGATCTCGGGCCATGGTCGGCCCGAGCAGACCAATTCATAACAAACGTCGAGACTGCCTTCCGCGTCACTGGGAGTGGACGCAAGTTTCAGGTCAGAGCCGATGGACGTATTCTTGATACCCCCGGGTTCGATCTTCACGGCGGCGACCCTTTGCCTATGACCCGATGATGGTTCCCGCTGGAGACGAGCAAGGCCAGTGTGATTATTGGGTCATAGCCGCTGCACTTCCGGCCATCGCTATCACTATAAAGGCGGCGAGCTTGATAAAGGCGGCGAGCTTGGCAGGAGGCGCAGCGCCGGATTGGCCGCCGCGGGGTCGGGGGCCTCTTAGTCCAAAAAGGAGGGTGGACTTCCCTCGGAATCGAGGATGCTCATCTCACCGCGCAGTACATTGACGAGCTGGGGCAAGGCATCCATACGCGTATACTGGAGCACTTGCCCAATCTGGGTCGGTTTACGAGCCCAGGCTGGCATCGTGTGTTCCGGATCATGGATCAGGGTCCGGAATTTCAGCATCTGGAACCGACGACCCCCGACTCCAATACAAGTCCGCTTCACGAAAACGGGGCCTGTGCTTTCGGCCCGAACCGCGAGCGCGATGATCAGCATCAGCGGCGCGGTGATCGCCAGCAAAATCGCGGCGATCACGAAATCCATGACACGCCTCATCTGATCTTGCGCGTCGCGCTGATTAGCGCGTCGGAAGAGTTGCTGTTCTCGAAGATCGCGCATGACGGAAGCATAGCGCCGCGGTGTGTCGGGACCATCAGCCATCGTTAAGTTTTCAAGCGGGTTTCAATCAAATGCTAGGCACCCGAAGCGTGTCCACGACGTTCAAGATTAATGCCAACTCGGATTCGGCCTTGCGAAGCGAATTGGAGGCACCACATCGGACGGGCCACACACTATATCCGATCCACAAGACGCTGTGGATAAGTCGGAACTAACAAGTCGATGAGTATGTTGAGACCAATGCGATTACTGCGTTGGTTGTGGGTGAAAAATTTTACTTTCAGTTAACCCTTTTCGGTTTACGGTACCCTGGCGATCAACTTGCGACATGAGTTCGCAGCGAGGCAAGGATGAGCACTTTTCATCATGTCGAGCAAAAACGGGGCAAAGTAGGGGCGCCGAGCCACAGCGGCGAGCCCCTGTCCTTGCGGCAAGCGGCTGCCGTTATTAGTGGCTTATCGCTGCTCTCCTGGGGTGTCGTCATTGCCATCGTAATGGTAGTGCGGGCGCTCATCTAAACCAACGCAGGTAGCTTGAGCGCCACTTGCCGCGTGCCGAGGGAGCGAAGAGACACTTTTTCAAACAGAAGAGGGACGCCGTACAGGGAAACGGCATCCCTCCCACTCGCCGAGTGGGCATGAGCAACGCACCAATGTTCATGCCCTTAAACCGCAAATCACACGTCTACCGAGCCGGATAACAGGCGCCGTTGTAGTACATGTATCCGGGGGCGCATGTTGCCGGCTGCCCAGGTACCCCCAAGATCAAACAACGCTGTAGCCGCCCAGCAGCGGGCGTGGCTGAGTCGATTTTTGACGGCCTCACCGGATCGCG
>VAZS01000239.1 GCA_005884855.1 Alphaproteobacteria bacterium
TCCGCGAGAGAGATGCATGCGATTTCGATCGTACCTGGTCATCGAGATCAGGCGAGGCTCGCGCGCTCGTTAAATGGCTCGCTGACCGCATCCATTTTGAGTGCTCGTCGCGGTGAATTCGCAAGACGTGGCGCGCGCAGTAAGAGTACACGCGGGGTCGGGCGTGTCCACCACGGCATATCCCGCCAGGGCCGACGGATCAACGTTTCTTGCCTCTCTTGCCCTCGATACGTAGTTGGTGCACACTTCCTAAATCCTGATCATGCCGAGGCGCTCGCCGCGGTTCGGTCACGCCGAGGCGACTAGCCCAGCGCTGGAGTTGCCAGCGGGATGGACGGGCCATGGTTCGATCTCGTGACAACGCAGTGGTATCTCGACCCGACAGAGGACGGTTTCGGCGCGCCCTGGCGGTGATTGCTGCGGTTAGCTTGGGCGCTGCACTCGGTAGCCTTTGCTTTTTCACTGTTGACAGTGCGGACTATGCGATCGTCACGGATTTCGGCAAGCCAACGCAGGTGATCACGGAGCCGGGGTTGGGGTTCAAGCATCCCTTGCAGAGCGTCCGAACGTTCGACCATCGCCTGTTCGTCTACGCCGCGCCACCCAGCGAATTCCTGACCCTTGAGAAAACGCCAGTCGTAGCATCCGGCACGATCTTATGGCGGGTGGGCGATCCCAAGCGATTTTTTGAAACCGTCGCTGACAGAAGGAGCGCCGAATCCAGACTTGGCGACATTCTGGCCGCAGAGTTGGGGGCCGCTATCGGGAACAATGGTTTGGTCGCGTTTGTCTCGATGGATGCTGTAGTCTACCGAGCGAATGCCATTCTCGCCGAGCTTGCGCGCCGGTGTGACGCGGTGGCGCTGCGGGACTACGGCATTGAAGTTCTGGACGTCCAGCTGGCCGGGTTCGATTTTCCGAAACAGAACCGGCCTCGCCTCTACGCCAGAATGAAATCCGAACGCGGCCGGATCAGCATGCTGTATCGCTCAGAGGGTGAGGAGGAGGGGCTGAAGCTGCGAGCCGCCGCGGAGGAGCAGAAGGCGCGGATACTTGCCAGAGCGATCGAGTTCTCGCAACAGCGCCGCGGCGAGGGGGACGGGCAGGCGGCGCGCATCTATGCGAACGCGCTGAGCCGGGCGCCCGAGTTTTACGCGTTCCTGCGTGCCATGGAGGCGTCACAGAACTTCGCGCGAAAGAGCACGACCATGGTGCTGCCGGCGGACTCTCCGCTATTTGGTGTGCTTTTGGACAGCAATTATTTCAACGGCGGCGCTGCGGCGAGCGATGGCATCCGCGGGGATCTGCCGAGAAACTAGATCGGATTTCAGAGGAGGTGAAACATGAGATAGCCGGACAGGATGCAAAGGATCGAGCGAGAGTGCACACGAAATGCAGCCAAATGATCCGAGGGAGATGACGAACATGCCTGCGAATTATGGAGCACCGAGAAAGACGTTGCGGCTCATGCCGGCCGCGCTGCTGCTGTCGATCGCCGGACTTTCACTTGCCCGGCCGGCGGCGGCGGCCGAAGTGAGGTACGATCCGGGCGACAAGGTTTATTTCACCTACTGCCACGCCCATCCGCCGGCTTTACGCATCAGGCCGGGGGACTCGGTGATCACCAACACCCGTGACGCCTCCAACGACGCGTTCTCCGCCTCCGACAAGACGGTTATGCCAAAGTTGGACCTCACCAAGGTCAATCCGCAGACCGGTCCGTTTTACATCGAAGGCGCCGAGCCCGGTGACACGCTCGAGGTCCATATTGATAGCATCGAGCCGAACCGCGATTGGGGATGGGGTGCTTCCATACCCTTCTTCGGGCTGCTTGCGCCGGAGTACAAGACCATGATGGTGACGCCGCCTGTCCCCGATCACCTGTTCATCTGGCGTCTCGACAAGAACCGCAAAGTCGCCACGCTTGACATGCCGAACAGCAAGATCGGCAAAGTCGAGGTTCCGATCAGACCGTTCTTTGGCACGATTGGCACGGCTCCGGCAGGGAAGGAGTGCATCAGCTCGCTGTTTCCCGGAGCTCACGGCGCGAATATGGACTTCAACGAGGTCGTCGCAGGAGTCACTATGCAATTTCCGGTGTTCGAACCGGGGGCATTGTTGATGCTGGGCGACGGACATTCCAGCCAGGGCGATGGAGAGATCGACGGTGCTGCGATCGAGACGCCGTTCAACGTCAAGTTCACCGTGAACCTGATCAAGGGCAAGAAAATCAACTGGCCGCGCCTGATCAACGACAACGAGATCATGTCGATCGGCAGCACGCGGCCGCTGATCGATGCTTTGCGGATCGCTTGCGCGGACATGGTCGACTGGATGATGAGCGACTATGGCTTCGAGCGCTACGAGGCTGTTCAACTGCTTGGTCAGACGGCGCACCTTTATATCGCCAACGTTGTCGACCCGCAGTTCTCCGTGGCCTGCGCATTGAACAAGAAATATTTGCCGCGGTAACGCACGCGTCCCCGGCGGCGTCCGCGCAAGGCGTCGCCGGGACGCTCGTGCGGCGGATTTTGCAGTTCCTATCAGTTATGCAGCAAGCTCGTGTGGGAACTGCAAATCCAAAAGCCGCTTCGATCATGAAGTTGTTAGTGCCCCGTTGATTTCCGAAGTTCGCATGACTGGGCGCCGCGATGTGATGTGACGCGAACTTCGGAATCCGGACCATCGGCTCCAGGCAGCCCAAAAGGCCACCATGATGATCAGCTTTCTGTTCGGCGTTCTTCGGCAAACCTGGGAAATCCTGGAAGAAGCTTCGGTCTTCCTCCTGTTCGGCTTCCTGCTCGCCGGGATGCTCGGGATCCTGGTGCCGGGCCGGCTGCTGACCCGGCTGGTCGGGGGCGGAAAAATCAAGTCCGTGCTCTGGGGATCGGTCGTCGGTGCGCCCATCCCCTTGTGCTCGTGCGGCGTCTTGCCAACAGCGCTCGGGCTGCGCAAGCAGGGAGCGACGCCGGGCGCCACCGTCGCGTTCCTCGTGGCGACGCCGGAAACCGGCATCGACAGCATCGGCCTGACCTACGCGCTGACAGACCCGATCATGACCGTGGTCCGCCCGATCGCCGGGGTCGCAACGGCGATTGCCGCCGGGCTCGCCACGAATCTGTTCGGCGCCCAGCGCTCAAAAGCAACCGAGCGGCCGCAGGAGGCGCCCAACACTCCGGCCGCGGGCGAGGAGCAATGTCTGCACGCAGGCGAGGCCGGAGGACATCATCACGCGCGCAGGCACGATCACCACGACGACCATGTCGAGTGGGCGAATTCGCACCGTGGCGCCAGCAGGACCGTAGTTGATACGGCAAGGCGCATCATCCGTTACGGCTTCGTCGAGCTGCTCGATGACGTGAGCTGGTGGCTTGTTCTGGGTATAGTTCTGTCCGCTGTCGCCGTGGTCGCAATTCCAGCGCAGCTGTTTGACGGGATGTGGGGCAGCGGAATCGCCTCGATGGTGCTGATGCTCGTCCTGAGCGTCCCTCTTTATACTTGCGCTTCCTGCTCGACGCCGATGGCGGCCGCGCTGGCTCTTAAAGGCGTAAGCCCAGGCGCCGTTCTCGTTTTCCTTCTCGCCGGGCCGGCCACAAACATCGGCAGCCTGGTCGTGCTGCTGAAAGTCTTGGGCCGCCACGCCGTGGCTGCGTATCTGGTCGCGGTCGTCATCATGACGCTCGCCGCCGGTTTCGCCCTCAATGCGATTTACCATGCCTTCGGGCTCGACCCACGCGCGACATTCGGGACAGCTGGCGGATTCGTGCCGGACCTCCTCAAGGAAGCTGGCGCCGTGCTGCTCACCACGCTGCTGATGCTCAGCATGCGCCGGACGCAGGTTCCTAACGAATGGATATGGCTTCGTGACCGAGCGGCGCAGCTGACCGGAATCGCCGTTAACCGGCGCGGTCTGGGGTTCGCAGCCGCCGCCATCGCGGCGGTGCTCTGGCTTGGCAGCGGGCTCTTCACCGTTGGGCCCGGTGAGGTCGGCATGAGACTGCGGTTCGGAGTTCGGACTTCCACCGGAGCTGTCCCGGGAGGAGGCGACGCGCGCGCAGCTTCGGCCGGCCTTTGGATCGATTCCCTTGCCGCAGCAAGCGAGCGGGGTCTGGTTTCAAAAGGAGACGGCGCCCGGCGACTCCTTCCTGCTTACCGGCGACGGCAACCTCATAGACCTGAGGTCCACGGCCCAGTACCGGGTCAAGGATGCGCTAGCCTTCGCCTACCATCTCGCCGAACCGGAAGCACTCGTGCGCAGCACGATCCGGGCAGCGCTGCGCAGTGCGGTCGCGACCCGCGCCATCGATGCGGTCTACACCACCGCGCGCGAGGCGATCGAACGCGACACGCGTGAGGCCGCCCAGTCGATGCTGGACCGCTACCGGGCCGGAATCGAGGTCCTTGCCGTCAGCCTGCTCTATGACCACCCGCCGGACGAGGTTCATAATGCCTTCCGAGACGTCGCCAGCGCGCAGGAGGACAAGCTGCGCACGATCAACCTGGCGAACGTCTTTGCAGTGGAGAAGATCAACCAGGCAAAGGGCGAGGCCGCGGCGATGACCGAGGCGGCGCTGGCTTTCAAGGAGCAGCGCATCACTGGCGCGCAGGCCGGCGCGGACGCCTTCGCGCTTCGGCTCGAAGCTTACCAGCGCGCCCCTGCGCTGACAAAATTCCGATTGCAGCTTGAAACGCTCGAAGACGTTCTGCCGGGTATGCGGAAGTTTGTGCGGCCCGGTGCCGGCGACGTGAAAGACATCGACATTTGGCTGCTGCAGCCGATCGGTTCGGGTCAAAGCAAGTAGCAGGGCGGGCTTGGTCGAAGCAATTTAGAAAGCAGCCGGATCAGCGGGGAGTGAGATGACCAAGCCCATGGCAGGTGAGAATGACGGAACAATCCATCGCGGCGATTAAACCATCGAACCTCCTGCGTCGGCGCACCCTGCCGGCACTGGTAGCTGTACTCACGCTCTGGGCTGTTGTTTCGTCGTTCTTTGCCCTCGATGTCACCGAATACGGACTTGTCACCCGGTTCGGCCGTGTAGTCCGTGTCGTTGCCGAGCCCGGCCTGCATGGCGTTTCGCCATTTGACCGTGTAGTGCGGCTGGACAAACGCATCCTGTTCTTCCGCCCAGCGGCTGCCGAATTTCTGACAATTGACAAGAAGAACCTCGGCGTCGATAGCCTCGTGACATGGCGCATCGCCGACCCAGAACGCTTTCTTGCCGCGCTCGCCACCGCGGCGACGGCCGAGCTGCGTCTCTCCGATGTCGTCCTGGCGGAGATCGGCGCCGTCATGGGCCGGTATCCGGCGTCTGTTCTCATCTCCACCGACCCGGCAAAACGCAACTACCAGGCCGTGGCCTCGGAAGTCGCTCGTCGCGCTGCCGATTTCGCCCGAACGGCTTACGGCATCGACGTGGTCAGCGTCGATGTCCGTCGCATCTACCCTCCGGAGCTGAACCGGGAGCACGTCTTCGAACGCATGAAGGCCGAGCGGGCTAAGATCGCCAAGGAGAACCGCTCGGCGGGTGAGGTGGAGGCGAAGAGGATCATTGCCGAAGCCGACCACGAGAAGATCCGCATCGACTCTGACGCTGCCGGACAGGCCGAGCGCATCAAGGCTGAGGCCGATGCCGAGGCTTCGCGCACCTATGCTGCAGCCTTCGGGCAGGATTCGAGATTCTACCAATTCCTCCGGACCTTGCGCGCCTACGACAAGTTGCTGGATGACAAGACGACTATCTTCCTTCCCGCAGATACCGACGTTCTGCGGATGCTGCACTTTGATAAGCAACCGGGCCCGCTCGGACCGTCTCCCGCCGCGCCGGCAGAAGTTTCAACCGGCCCCGATGTTCTGCACAACAAAAAGGAGGAGGTCCGATGATGCTCGCATCCGATCAGGCGCTGGTTGGCGAGGCGCGGCGAGAAGCAGAGGCCACCGCGAAAGATCTGACGCGCGGAGTCGAATCGCGGTCGCGTGCCGGAGAATCGCTGCGCACTTGGCGTCGCCCTGGCTATTGGATCCTCGCGATCCTTGGCCTCTTGTTGGGAGTCTATCTGGCCTCGGGCTTCTATGTCGTCGGGGCAGACGAGCGCGCGGTGGTGCGCCGGTTCGGTGCCGTCGAGGCCGAGGTCGGCCCCGGCATGCACTACCGCTTGCCTTGGCCCGTTGATCGCTTGGACGTCATCAAGACAACCAGCGTGAAGAAAGTCGGCGTGGGATTTGCGATACCCGCCGGTGAATCGCCCGCGCCGTCGGGCATGGAGTTGGTGACGGGGGACACGAATATCGTCAATGCTGCCCTCGTTCTGCAATACGTCGTCCGCGATCCGGTGGATTTCCTCTTTCAGGTCGAGGAAGCACCATCCTACGTCGAGGCCGTCGCCCAGGGCGTGCTGACCGAGACGGTCATCCGCACGCCCATCGATGAGGTACTGACCAGCGGGCGGGTCGCCGTGCAGGAACGCGTCAAGGCCGAGACGCAGAAAGTGCTGGACCGTCGGCGCAGCGGCATTCGCATCGTATCTGCGAACATTATGGGAATGACTCTCGACCGATCGGTTGTCCAGGCATTCCAGGACGTCGCCAACGCCATGGCCGACCGTGAGAAAGTGATCAACGAAGCCCGCGCTTACGCGAGCAACCTCATTCCCAAAGCACGGGGCGAGGCGCGCACGCGGCTGAGCGAGGCGGAGGCCTACAAGCAACAGCGCGTCGCCGATGCCCTCGGCGAGACCAGCCGTTTTTTGGCGTTGCAGAAGGAGTATGAAAAGGCACCGGACGTCACCAGGACACGGCTGTATCTGGAAGCCATGGAGAAGATTTTGCCCAAGCTGCAGCTCTATATTATCGACTCGGATAAGGGCCGCGTGCCCCTGCATCTCAGGGTGACCGGCCCGTAATCACGGCCATTGTCATCGAAATACGCTAACCGATCATGCTCTAGTCGTCTTCGTCCGGCTCGCGCACGACCGGCGGTTCGTCGTCGCGGTCCTCTTGCTCTTCGTCCTCGTCCTCTTCGTCATCTTCAGGATCTCGGGGCGGCATCGTTTTGCCCATGATCACGAAGGGACTGCAGTCGGTCAACCTGGTGGAAAATTCCTCGGTGATGTGCCGGGTCATGTTGTTGCTCTTCGAGTTTGTTGCTCTTTTGCGTGTGGACCCCTCGGCAACTTACCCCTTCTGCTGCCATTCGGCATGCAATTTGACGCCTTTAGCCGGGATCGGCGTCGAAGATTGCCCTCGTTTGGATTGGCGTGTTAGTGCCGATCAGTTCGCTCCCTCCTCTTTGCTCTAATGGCACCAACCTCTAACGAAGCTGACATAATCCCTTCGGCAGCTGCTTAGCCAGCCGGCCATATCAATCATCATCGGGCCCCCGCCGCTTTCCATCGCTGGCGACTTCGACTTTGATGTGGGGCCCCCGAGATGGACGGCCTCAGTTCTCCCCCTCTGGGGCTCAATCAAGCGGTCCTCTGCAGTGTGTTGCCTCTGTCTACCTCGGCCCACTTCATCGCGGCAATTCGTTCACGGAAGCAACCAATCAAGATGAGACTGTCACGCTTTTCCGCTCCCGGCGGGAGTTTGAGGGCGCTCACCATTAGCTGACTGAGCATTTCTTCGAGCTTCCACCAGTTCTGTCCATCGGGTTCGTGCTTCAGTGTTGCTCATGACCGCCTCAGTGACGCGGCGCTCTCATACCGAGAAGAAATTCCTGCAGGAAGTCTGGTGGCTCGCGCCTTCGATCTATGCAGCGTTGCCGCAGCTCCCGAGCTACGTCCTCTGAAACGTCACGCGACGTTCGCCGCGCAGCATCAAAACCGATTACCCGGACGGGGTTGTTGTACTGACCTTCCAACCTCGGCGACACTTGCGATTGTGTCTTCGAGAGGTGGAATTCGCCACGCGGATGGTGGCGCTATTGGCCGTTCGCTCGCAGTCGCGGCGACGTTACACTGCACAATGAACACTTGGGGTTTCCGGCCGCTTTTCTTCACCGCCCCCAGAGCAGGAGCAATGGCCTAAACCCGCAGCGTAATTCAGTTCAATATTGCAACAGAGGAACCTCTGTTCAGCACCAAACGTAGCGGGTATGCCGAAACACAAAGGAAGGGGTCCCCCCGACCGGAGTAGAACGTTCCATTCGCATTCCGGTCGAATGGGTGTGATCTAATTGCGAGTGAGTAGATAAATGGTCAGATTTGAGTTGCTGCGAGACCGTCGTATTCTTCTCATTACCCCCGAAGGCCCGCTTCAAAGAGCGGACTTCGAGCGACTCGCAAAAGAGATCGACCCGTTCATCGCAGCGAACGGAAAACTTGTCGGCGTTATGATCCATGCGGAATCGTTTCCCGGATGGAAGAGCTTCGGTGCCCTGGTATCGCATCTCAAGTTCGTCGCGGATCATCATCGACAAATCGAACGCATAGCGGCCGTCACCAATAGCGGGTTCTTGAAGATCGTCCCGCGCATCGCCAGTCACTTTGTTCAGGCGCGCATCAGGCACTTTGACCTCAGCGAAAAAGAGCACGCCCTCGCATGGCTTGAAACGGGCCAATGAGACGACGCCTTCTTCGCGAACGGCGGCCCGGCATGCAGCGTCGCGGGTGTGGCGCGCAGAAGGGGCACTGCGCTGCCGGCGTTACCTGCAAGCCGCGCGAGTTGAATCTCCCCAGTGCCGCTCGCCCGAGCGGCACTGGGGAGGGGGACAGCAAGAAACTCGTTGGCGCGCAGCATCGGAGACCTTCGAGACAACGTGCGCGCGGCCAAGGCTGTGGCGCGATCTTGAAGGCGACCGAGCGACGCCAGCACGCGGCGGGCAAATGCTGTGGCAACCGAAAGAGTGTTCTTGTGCAAGTGGAGTTTCACGGATTGCGCGACGGGGTTTTCGAGCCCGCAACAAAGCCTGCACCTGGGCCTCTCGCCATCCTCAAACGCGCGGGCGCTCCGGGGGCGAATGATAACGACCGGGCGTGGCGGTTTATTTCCTTTTCCCGATGGTTGGTACGCCGATTGCTGAACGCTGCGGGCCGCAACTTCGCAACATCTGCCGCCGGCAGGCCTGACGAACGAAGAACTTCGCCCATCAACGAGCGCCACGCCAGTTCGGCATCTCGAGGAATCCAGCCCCAAATATTATCGAAAAATCTATGTTCAACAGAATGAGACTTCATGTGGAATGTTGCCGTTCCCGACTAACGTTCCCCTCCAAGCGCTGTGCTATCACAGCTGCGAAATCGTGCCGCTCGGCGTCGCTCGAGAATGCAGACCCTGGAATGATGATTCCTATACCGTTATCGATCGGCAGGATTACAGCATTTGTCTGTATCTCAATGCCCTGAAAGGCTGCCCAAAGGTACTTCGATTTAACAAGCCTTCGTTCGATGACCAGGCCATCCGGTTCGATAGTCAATTCAGTTGACCCCAGGAGCGGACCGTTCTCCGATAGTTGCATTCGAAGTGAACCCAAGCGGAGCTTGATCGCAGGGATCAGACACACGATTGCTGCCACCAAGCACACAATGACCAATAAATAGAAAGACAGCGGATAGCGAATGCCGAATGCCACGGCTCGATAAGGATTCACATTTAACAACATCGCCAGCACCAAAAAAAACGCACAGAAAACCACGCAAAGCAGCGCTGGCCCATATTTCTGCCGGTTTCTCGCGAATATCCTTCGCGCCATATATCCTTGCAAAATTTGAAAATCCCGAAACGTAACGTTGTAGGCTATCGTGTGAGCGGGCATTGACTCATCCTGCCAAATCTGCGTTTTTCGTTAAATCCCATAGCCAAAGCGTCCTCGCTTTGAAAGCCAAAGCCTCCCACGCCCGAGGAAGACACCGAACCTGAGTCGCGGCGCAGCTGTGGCGCTTTCCCCAACGGGGATAGATTCTCAACGTAATCAGTGGAGTCCAGATCACCGCGCAAGTCTGTGCATGTTGTGCAGCGGGTTTTTCGCCACGAATCGTCCGTACGTTCGACTTTGGCCATAGCTAGCGGGCGAAGGGATGGCGGGGAGATGCGTGTCGTCCCAACTCACCGCGCCTCGGGGCGCCCGGTACGGCAGGGACGAATCGATCATGCTGGAAGCAATTGTGCTGTTGCTGAGTTTGGCGACTTGCGCGCTAATTCTCGTTGCATTCTGGGGGCTCGACCTGCTCCGCATCAGAAGGCGTTAAGCGGAGCTAGGCACCGGAGCGTGAGCGGCGTAATGCAAGGGAACTTCGCCGACGATGATTTTCTGGTCGCGTGTCACCATGGCCCATGGATCGGGGGGTTCGGTAGGAGGCTCTGTCGTCCCGTCGCACTCCGTCGAGCTCATCAGCGTCTTTATCATCGAAACGCATGATCTTGTTGTTTGCTGCGCCATCGCTTTCAGACTCCGCTTTTGGGATCGCCGGCCATCTGGTTAAAGTTGAACAACCAAACGCAAACGTCGGGACAGTTTTGCTTGGGCCCAATTCACTTCTGCTTAGACTTTGCCAAGTTTGGGGTGAATGGCTTGTCTGTCCCGGTGTTCCGTTCTCCAAATAAAGCGTCATGCGGAACAAGCCGCCCAGCGGAGTATGATCGCTTGACGGCTTGCCTTTAGGGTAGTCCCGGACGAGAAGTAATTGTCCGGCTCGGCAGTGATAGAGTGAATGCGGATGACGTCGCGACGACACTCGGGCGTTAAGCTTGATATCGTTCTTGCGGGTTAATTCCGGAACCGTACACGGCGACTACGGCATGGAGGCCCTTAGCGGATGATCTGGTAGGCTTTGGCTCGCTCTGTATTAGCTCGAGATCGGAGCCTACTCCGGTGCAGCGCTGGACTGGTATTTCAACCGGGGCATGGCATGATAAATCGATTGGCGACCGCGCAATCCAACGCTGCGATGCGCCGCTGGGGGCCTCCCGTCATTGTGACGCTCACGGCGATGGCCGCACTGACGGTGCTGACCGCCGACGCCCCGGCGAGGCAGGCGCGGCCCGCGTCACTGACAGAGGCGACGGCGCCGCGCCATGCAGGCGAGCCGATCATGGCGATCGTGTCCATCAAGACCCAGCAGGTCACTTTTTACGACGCTGACGGCTGGATCCTGCGCGCGCCGGTATCGACCGGCACCACGGGACGCGAGACGCCAGCCGGCGTCTTCGCCGTCCTCGAGAAAGACAAGGACCACCACTCGACCCTCTATGACGATGCCTGGATGCCGAACATGCAACGCATCACATGGAACGGCATCGCGCTGCACGGCGGGCCGCTGCCCGGATATGCGGCCTCGCACGGCTGCGTGCGGATGCCCTACGGCTTTGCCGAGAAGCTGTTCGAGAAGACGTGGATTGGGATGCGGGTGATCATCTCGCCGAACGAGGCCGAGCCAGTCGAGTTCTCTCATCCAGCGCTGTTCGTGCCGAACAGGGAGGCCATTGCGGCCGCGGCGGTCAAGGCAGAGACCCTCGCCCGCGAGGCGGCCGAGGCCGCCAAGACGGCCGATGAGGCGAAGAAAGCCGCCGCGACAGCGAAGCGCGAGACGGAGTCGCTGACGGCCTCGCTGCGGAAGCTGGAGGCACTCAAGACCCGCGCCGACGCCGAGCTTGCCTTCACCGACAAGGCGCTCGCCGCCGCCAAGACGGACGAGGCCAAAGGAAGAGCCGATAACCTCAACCAAAAAGCCGCCGCCAAAGCCGCGGAGCTGAGGGCGCAGCTCGACACCGCCAACGCCGACGCGAAATCGAAACCCGACGCAGCTGCCGCCGCAAAGGGCGCCGTCAAGGCGGCCGAGAAGAAGAAGGCCGAAACCGCCAAAGCCGCGAGCGAGGCGAAGCTCGCGCTCGAGCCGGTCTCGATCTACATCAGCCGGGCGACGCAGAAGCTTTACGTACGACGCAATACTCATAAGCCGTGGGCGGACGGCGGCGAGGTGTTCGATGCCACCCTTGAGGCTCCGATCACGATCCGCAATCCCGACAAGCGGATCGGCACGCATGTGTTCACGGCGATGGCGCGCAATGGCGCGGGCTTGCGCTGGACCGCGGTCACGATCGACAACGGGAGCGAGGCCAAGGACGCGCTCGACCATATCACCATCCCGCAGGATGTGCTCGATCGCATCGCGCCGACCGCATTGCCGCGATCCTCGATCATCGTCTCGGACGAGCCGTTGAGCGGCGAAACCAACTACCGAACCGAGTTCGTCGCGGTGCTGAACAACCAACCCCAGGGCGGGTTTGTGACGCGCCGGCCTACGGATGACCTTCTTGTCCCGAGCGACGAAGAACTCAAGTTCGAGTACTTCGGTTTCGAGCGCGATCTGGACTCCCAAGCCGGCAACACGCGCCGACGCGGCGGCCAATACGATCGTCAGATGCAGCGGGGCTTGTGGTAAGACGCAGGCACTGTGCACGGAGGTTTAGTCGCACTTCCATCCTTCCTGCTCCGCACGTTTACACGCCGCGATTGGGCGCGGCTTCAGCGAACGGATGATGTTGGGCGATCCAGCCGCTCTTGACGATCATCGGCGATGATCTTGATGGCGTTTTTGATGAGGCAGGCAGCGCAAAACCGGGTAAAGATTTAGTCCGGTAAGCAATGATTTTGCCTGCTTCGCCACCGCACTTTCCCGTCGATCGGAGGCTTAACTACTGCGGGTTCGAAGAAAGTAGGAGCAAAATGGATCGGGCGTTCAGCGGGTGACCACGACAGGCGTTCCCACGCTGACGCGCTGAAAAAGGTCCATCACATCCTGATTGTACATGCGGATGCAGCCAAGGGATACGAAGCCGCCGATCGAGTCTGGCCGATTGGTTCCGTGGATCGCATATTGCCCGCCCGACAGCGTCAAGGCAGCAACCCCCATCGGATTGCTCGGCGATCCTCCGGGAATCACCCGGGTAGTGTCGGACGGAGATGCCCAGGCCGGCTTGATGTACTTGCCGTCGATTTGCGCCGTGCCGGCCCACTGCATGCCCGCCTTGCCAACCCCCACCCGATAGCGCAACGCTTGACCATCACCAGTCACATAATAAAGCCGCCGCTCGCCTGTCTTCACCACGATCGTGCCGGCCGAATAATTAGCCCGAAACGAGACTGCCTCCCCCGCTTCGGCCGGAGCAGATCCAACTGCCGTGGCGGCAAGGAAGATAACGCATGCGTAAGCTGATGCCGCTATTCTACACATCAGCCCCTGCGAACGATCGGAGGAGGCGGCGGCGCCTTGCCCTTACCTACGAAACAGCCCCCCGGGGTCATGGAGCCGATGACCAAAACCATTGCTAGCCCGACCTTTGCATACATCCGCCAGTGAATCAGTAAGTGCCCTTAGTCACATACTGCCTAGCTGATTCGGACCCGAAATCCCGTGGCCGAACTGCAACGGCCGGGTTTCAATTGTGGCGGCAAAATGGGGAAAAGCTGCAGTGGTAATCTGAGCTAGACCCGCCGGCCGTGAATGCCCATTTCACGCATTTCAACCGTGATTTTCTGCGGGCGCGTCATCAGTAACGAATGCGCTCGCGGAAATATTTCCGAGCGATCCACCACGTTTTTTGGTTCGTACGCACGAGACCGCGGCGATCCAGGATCAGTTGGAGAAGGCAGGCTTTTCGAGCGTGGCAATAGAGACAAGAACTGATAGAAGCCACGCCCCTGACGATTGATTGCAATCAGACTAATAGTCCGAGCAATAAACCAGCGGGCAGCGCACTCCCATGTCGCGCATTTTCACGAAGCATTATTTTCTGCGGCCGGTTCAGCGGCCTGTGTGCGGCGGACCGAGGGCAACACTCAGTTCTACTGTTTTGCAGCTGGGGGATTTGCTTCGAGGATAGGCGGCGCGGTGGGTTCGACCGGGGATGTGGTACCACGAAGTTCTGACGCCGCCGCACAGTCGCCGGCCCAAAGCTTGGTCCCTTTGACAGTTCCGACGAGCTTGCATCCCATCGGCGCCTCCGGCTTTGCCTGCTTCAACTTGCCACTAGTGTTGGGCGTTACAGTTTGAGCCAAGGCGGATGCCGAAAGGCCGACGATCGCGGCAAGGATAAGTGGTGTCCTCATTGTCGTCATGAAACCAATCCCGGGCCAGTTGGAACTACGGTGCCGCGCTTCGGGATGCACGGCTGGTACATGCCTGGGTGCATGCGGGCGAAGGTCGGTGCTGGAAATTTATGCCGACCAACGATCTTCTTCGCGACGGTCCTCTTCCGCGTTCAACCGCTCCGCAAGGTCTTCTGCAGTTTTTGTGCGCGCTTTAGCGATCGCTTTACCGTCGTTGTTGGTTGGCTCCGCGTGAACTGGGAAGTCTATCGTTTTAACTGCTCGTCGGGAGCCATGGGGCATCTCCCTTGTTGCCAAGTCGCGCAGTTTCCACAGTAGCCCCGTGGCCAGCGCTGGGAAATGGAAAACTACTTGGACTCTTTTCGCAGCCGAACTGGGAACCCGATGGAGCGGGGCCGCTTTTTAGCTACTGAATACAAGGAACAGCCCGATCAGGATAAGGGTGTTTTATCCAGCAAGAGCCACGCCGAGGCCGGCGACCCCTGATCGCGCGAATAGGGGAGAGGGGTCGTCGCGCGGCGCCGAGAGAAATCACCCAATAGTAGGAGAAATGCCCGCCGATAGCGGGCTTTTCAATCACTGCGTTTCAAATAGTAACAGCTTCTGGGCTGGCGGAGAGGAAACGGCTGCGAATGGCTTCCTCAACGAGTGCAAGCGCGTGCTTGGCTTCGCGGGCCTTCGCCTCGGCTGCTTGCGCACGGAACTCTGCGGCCCTTACCTGATCTTCAGCAGCTGCTAGGCGCAATCGGGCTTGCTCTAAAGCGCTGGATGCATCCCGCAGCTTGCCATCGGCCTCATTGATTGTTTCGTTTCGCTCACGCTCAACGATTGCACTTCGCTTTTCTGCCAGCTCTAGTCTTTCAAGCGCGTTTTGGCACAGTGAGTGGGCGCGGGCTTCGGTCTCTCGGGCACGATTTTCCAAGCCGCTGAAGAGTTCGGCCGCTTGGTGCACAAGATCAATAACTGTCGACGCCGGAGCTACGCTCAAAACGTTTCCCTTCCGCCGACTGCAGCTCTCCGCAACATCGCGGTTCGATCCCTTGCGATGACGTGAGTAAATTTTGAACTTTTATGGTAAAAGGACAGTTAACAAAGCAAGATGAGCCCGCAGCACGTACATCCACTATCGCCAACAGGCGTTGGCACCATGAACAAAAGAATAGTACTGCAAAGTTCGGGGCGTGAGTCCCCCGGTCCAAAACCGGCAAGCGGAGAAGTTGATCAGCGATATCAACGGACGGCTAGTTTGACCAGGTGCCACAAGGGCTGGCTGTCGGGCGAACTCAGGCCACGGAAGCAAGGCGGCGGGTTCGTGAGAGAGTGAGTCAGATAGCGAACAGACTTGCCGAGGCCGTAGATCTAATTTTGCGATGCGCGAATCTTCATGGGCGCTTCCTCGAAAGCCTCGTCCAGTGCCCCCCGCTCTGGACGGGGCTTTTTCGTGCCGCGGCTTCTTGGCGCAGTTGAAGTCCGGCCTGAGATCGCCGCCGTTGGCGCCGCGCGGACCCTTCGCGAGATGCAGGCGAAGGACCCGAAAGTTGCCCCTGATCCAAAAGCGCACCCGTACCGGAAGAGATCGAGCGCGCGATCCGAGAATAGGCCGCGCCAGTTGCCGGCCCCTTTCGTTTTGTTGTCCAAGCTGATCGGACAACTATGTTGCGGATGAGCCGGCTCGTGGGAGATGTCAAACGTAGGGCTGTTCTCAACGCGGGTTACGACGATGACGTGAGCGCGGGCGCTTGGAATGTAAAAAGGCAGCCAGCTGGGTACCTCGATGCATTGTTTCGAACGGCCTTTTCGTTTCGTTCATCAGAAACAGGCGAGGTTCCCGGGCTGGTTGCTGTTCCGCTTGCTTCACTAAACTCCTGAGCCTCTGCAGTTGGCGATAGCTTTCGGCGAGATTGCTGGTTGCGCGTGGGCGTCTATCCCTGTCGGGCGCTCCTGGGGGTTTGAGAGTTACGACCATGGCCGCCTGCTCCGCCAACCTTCCGCTCGGGTCTATTTGAACGGCCCGAGTTCAACTGCATGTCCAAAGTATGGTCGAAAGGTCATCGGCCGTCTAAATTTGTATGTATTAACCTTAACTATCCAGCATTCGGGATGCCTATGGTCTCGTCCGGCAGAAAACAGGATGGACCTTACACCTCGCTTGGTTAAGCCCGCATCTAGCTCCACCAACGGGAGCTTTTGTCTCGATCACGCGTAATTCAGCGGGCCTCTCGTTCGATATTCGGCAACGATACTGATGGCAGAGCGTATGCAGCTCACATCTCCGATATCGGAAACGCGCAGCACCCGATCGGCAGCGAGATCACCGGACAAAAACTTGCCAACAAATTAAGGGACGTTCAATGGTTGCACTTGTAATCCGAGCAATAGACCAGCAGGCCGCGAATCCCCATTTCGCGCATTTCGCCGAAAGTGATTTTCTGGCGCGCGGACCGGCCTTCTAGCTGCTGGAATGCTGCAGGATGTTTTCGGGCCGCGTGGCGCTAGAGGAAGACTATAGCCACGGCTATCGCGAGCAGATGTAGAGGCTGGTAATCGCAACCAAGGCCTAACCTTACCCAACGCCGTTTCAGCCGAACGTCTCATTCTGAGGGGCTCCCTGTGCGTGGAGGCCGAGCTGCTCGGGCTGAGTTCCGCATTAGCCTATGTGGCGGTGGCGTGATGAAACAGTTTTCAGCAGCCATAGAGCGTTCGATCTGCAAATGCTGCGGCATTGGCACGATGCTCACGCGCATCGCCCCGGATGACCGGGCTTTGAAGTGCGCTCGTTTGAGTGCCCGAAATGCGATCACGTCGTCATCGAACGCGTCCCACCGATCCACTTGAAAAGGCCAAGGGTTGGCTGTCGAGCGAACTCAGGCCGCCGAAGTAAACGGCGGTTTGGCGGAAGAGTAAGTCAGAGCGAACAGACTTGGCGAGGCCACTAGACGTAATTTCGCGATGCACCGATCTTCATTGGCGCTTCTCCTCGAAAGCCTCGTCCAGTGCCCCCCGCTCCGGACGGGCCTTTTTTTGTTGGTGCGCGGGCTTTCGTTGTCGAGGCACGCCTGTCCAGTGGTGGCGTGGGGGGGACCGCAAGGCGAAGCCGACTGTCACGGCGGGGCCGTGTAACCCCTTGCTGTATGCTGTGCACCGATCTACGTTGTTGCCGTGATCTCAAACGGGGAGTGCTGACGCGTGACGAAAGGTACTGTAAAGTGGTTTAACGCTACGAAGGGGTATGGATTTATTCAACCTGACAACGGCGGCAAAGACGTGTTCGTACACATCTCGGCCGTGGAAAGAGCGGGCCTGAGCAACCTCAACGAGGGTGCCAAGGTTAGCTACGAGGAACAGGAAAACCGAGGCAAAACTTCCGCGGAAAATCTAAGGGTAGGCTAAACGCCGGGCATCGAAATCCGCCCGCCGGTTCACGCTGGCGGGCTTTCCCTTAGACCATCGGTCGCCACGAATTCATCGTGGCTCGGACCGCATAGACCGACATCGTCGCCGCCAAACGGCGGATAAGTTGCCGAAATTTGGTATCGAGGGCGCGACAGTGATCGTTCTGTAGGGGCCTGTTTTTAACTTCGGCCGTCCAACTCGACACCGCCCAATCAACGATTTCGCTTGCGGTCAGCATCTATTGCCCCTCTTGTTGATACAAAGAAAGCGTGCGTCCTCCCGTGGTAACGCGTGTCCTTTGTAAGGCCGCAAACGAGGCCCTAGCAAGCCGCAACTGCGCTAGGGTCCACGGGATCGTGCAATGAAAAGCCCGCCGGTTACGCGAGGTTCGATGACCGTCTGCAATGACGTTGCTGAATTGGTCAACAAGTTATCAGCAGTTCGATATTGTGAATGTTGCTAATACTGCCAGTCGCGCCGAGCATCTGCCGGCTGCTGGTGATCTCGCCAAGGCGCTATCAACGGTGAGGCTGTGAAGCGATGCAAGGCCCTCGTTGAAGCCGATTCGATCAGACCGCCGAAGTAACGGCGCTTAAAAGAACGCGAGAGAGACAAATGTGAGCCTTGTTGCCGCCATCGTCATTAGCTTTCGTGTGCGTTGCTCAGCCATGAGCGTGTCCCTAAAGCCCTGTCCGGTGCCCCGGATAGGGCTTTTTTTGCGCGGCTCGCCGGGACGACTTACGAGATGCTAAACATCGTCACTGTGACTGCGGGTCCGGCGCAGTCGTGAAGCATCCACCGCAACTTCTGTCAAAACCAACAACGAACGCCTTCTTTTTCGGCTAGAAGAACTTCGCCCAGATGTATCTGTAGTCCGAGCAATAGACCAGCACGCCGCGAACACCCATCTCGCGCATTTCGGCTAGGGTGATCTTCCGTTCGCGTGTCACTTCACCAACCGTAAGCCGCGACTGGCCTTCATGCGCTCTATTGCGCCGACCAGTTCCGGCCGATCAAGCACGGTTACAAGCCGATGGATCGTACCAGCGGCACTGCGCAGCGCGCCCGGTTCGAGGTATTCGGCCAGAACACGCTGGGCCTCTTCGACGGCCTCAATGATCAGATCGCGATCTGTCTTCACGATAACGCCTCCTTGACCCTCTCCATTGCCCTCTTTTTCGCGACACTTCGGTGCTGCGCATCGAGACGCACGGCCGATACTCAAGCTTGCGCAACATGGCCGCTAAATAGTTCGAATGCGAGTGCCTCAGTCGCCGATCGGGACCGGCAATTGGCATAACGTTCGGGGTGGTGGTAACCGAAATCTTGATCTAAACCAGTGGTCATTCAGAGTGGGCATTCACTCGAGGAGATGAACATGTTCAGAAAGACGATGATCGCCCTATTCGCAGTTGCCGCTGTTGGATTGGTTTCGCCGACAATAGCGTCGGCTCGTGGAGGCGGCCACGGCGGCGGTGGTGGATTTCATGGCGGGGGCGGGGGCTTTCACGGCGGCGGATTCCGTGGTGGTGGTTTCCGCGGCGCGGGACTTGGCATTGGTCTAGGTCTCGGATTAGCCGCTGCTGGAGCGTATGGCTACCCCTATGGCTACGGTTATCCTTATGGCTACGGCGGCTACGGTTACGACGATGGTGGATGCTATTTGGTCCGGCAACGAGTGATGACGCCATACGGTTGGCGTTTGCGCCGGGTCCAGGTCTGCGACTAACGGGAATTGATGTCGAAGGCCGTTACCCCGCTAACCTGGGCGGCTTTTTGCTGCCATTGGGACTTTCGCGTTTCGTACTTCGTGCCCAGTCCTCTTACTTGACAATCACGGTCGCGCCCACCGAAACGCGGTCGTAAAGATCGATGACGTCATCGTTGATCATGCGAAAACAGCCTGAAGAGACGGCCTGCCCAATTGTTTCGGGCTCGTTCGAGCCGTGAATGCGATAAAGTGTCGATCCAAGATACAAGGCCCTCGCCCCAAGGGGATTGTCGAGGCCGCCTCGCATGAAGTGCGGCAGATCCGGGCGCCGGGCGAGCATTTGCGAGGGGGGTGTCCAGTCGGGCCACTCGCGCTTGGCGCTGACGCGGTGAACGCCTGACCAGCCGTATCCATCCCGACCGACACCAATGCCGTAACGAATAGCTAGGCCGGGACGAATCACGAGGTAAAGTCGCCGTTCGCTTGTGTCGATGTACACGGTTCCGGGCGCGTAGTTGCTTTGGAAACTGACAACCGTGCGCGGAATTGGCCCCGAGCTGCGATCAAGGGGAACAAGGACTATCTTGAGGAAACGCCCACGCCGCAAGGTGAGAAACAGACGCTACTAGACACGTCGTGCCACTCATAGACGAAGTGGCGCGCGAGTATTTATTGAAGATAAAACGCTAGCTAAAAGATGGCCCATCTATGTGCCCGCCGGTTCACGCCGGCGGGTTGTTCATTCGGGTAACAAGGTCGTGAGAGAGTTACGAAGTGCATAGACTGACCCAAAGCCCACCGGTTCGCGGCTTGCACCAATCACCAGCGCGCAAAAGCCCCGTCACTGTCCGGGGCTTCGAGTTTTGAAAGAAGTCAGATCAGTATCTTGAGACGACCGGAGCACCACCCCAGCCAAACTTATAGTTGATGCGGCCGGTGATCATATTAACGTCTGACCTGGTATTGACTGTGATCGAGGTGACACCCGGCAGGTTGGGCGTCAATAAAGTCTGGTTGTCGGTCGCCCTAAAGATATAGTCGTATTCGACGGCGAACGACCAATTTGGTGCGAAGCCGTATTCAATACCCGTTCCGATTGTCCCGCCCCAACGCGTCCGGTCTGCGTGAGCAAAATTGACGCCGGTGACGGGATCGTTGAGGTCCCAGCGCTGATTCACGACCGCAGCGCCGCCCTTCACATACCAGAGAACGTTGTTCCAAGCGTAACCGACCTGACCCGTGAAGAGACCCAATGCATCGGTTCTCGATTTCCAAGTATCTCCCGGGAAAAACACGCTCGCGGCGGAGCTCCGCAGATTGGCCCAATCGCCTTGAGCTTCCAGGCCGAACACAAAGTTGGAAGCCTGCCAACGATAGCCAATTTGGCCACCAACCACGCCACCGCTGGCGTTACTGCACGGATCGGCGCTAACACGGTCGATGACGTTCACCGCGGTGAGTTCGATACACCGATTGCTCCAGGCATATCCGCCGTTCGCGCCGATATAGAGTCCGCTCCAGTCGTAAAGTGCAGCCATCATCGGAGGCGGCGCTTTTGTATACGGATGTGCCGCCAGATCAGCAGCTGAGGCCGGAACGGTTATGCCTAATCCCATTAGGCCGACCGTGGCCAACAAAAACCTATTCATCTAATTCTCCACTCGGGCGCTGAGTCGCCACGCCTTAGATGTTAAATGATCGGGCCTCAAAATTGCGCGTCCCAAATGCAACGGTCGGCTTTTTAATTTATGACTGAACAAGCTAGATAGGCCCGGAGCTTGAAAAATGCGAATGGACTTCAGTTTGGTAGCGGTCTTTTGGATATCGCTCGAAATACTCCCTCGCGTGGCTCTTCGCGGCTGAGTGCAGCGTCGTGAACTTTTCGCGGCATGAAGGAGTCGGCAGGCATCACCAATCAACTTCTTTGGCCCGAAAGAGACCGGCTTTGTAACTACTTTCCTGGCACTTCGATAGGATCCCCTGATCCCATCTTGCAAGCCTGCGCGAAAGGGGCGGGGGCCGATCGCGTTCCTAGCCGGCGGTTTGATGAGCTATGCGGCCAGTCTTTCCGACTCGTTTCGTCAGGTCGGAACGTTGGTTGTTCGTATCCTCAACGGTGCCAACCCCAAAGACCTGCCGGTGCAGCAGCCAGTCAAGTTCGAGTTGTCATCAATCTCAAGACCGCCAGGGCGCTCGGTATCACAGTTCCAATGACATCGCGTGCGAAGCCGCGCGCAGATCAGGTCCGCATGATCTGCGATAATCGGAAACTATCGCGAGCCGCTAATGCAGTGGAACGTCGAATTTTAGGGATCATTCTTGATGTCGAAATCGAAATTC
>VAZS01000420.1 GCA_005884855.1 Alphaproteobacteria bacterium
TGATTCCCTATACCCATTTCGGTCACACCGATCCCAAGTCGTGGATCGGCTTCGACACCGTCATTCTCGCCACCGACAGCTTCTTCATGGCGATGTTCTTCTTTCTCTCCGGTCTGTTCGTGTGGTCAAGCCTTAGCCAAAAGGCGCCGCAGACTTTTATTCGCGATCGCTTGCTTCGGCTCGGGCTGCCCTTCGCGATAGCCGCATTCACCATCATACCCGTCGCCTATTACGCCATTTCGCTGAGGCACCACCCCGAGCTCGCATTCGCGGAATTCTGGTGGAACACCGTCACGGTCGGTCCATGGCCAAGCGGGCCGATCTGGTTCGTTTGGGTGTTGCTGTTTTTCGATCTTACGGCGAGCCTGCTGTATCGGCTTTCACCAATACTGGTCGAGCCGATCAACAGGCTGTCGCTGCGCGGCTACGACCGGCCCGCCGACTTCTACCTGTTTCTCCTTGGCGTTACCGCGATCGTCTATATTCCGGCCCGGCTCTATTACGGGCCAAGCCATTGGTTCGAGTTCGGGCCGCTCTCCGTGCAGGCTAACCGAGTGCTGCTCTATGCGGCTTACTTCTTCATCGGAGCCGGCGTTGGCGCGGCGAATTTCGATCGCGGCATGCTGAGCACGGGCGGGCGGCTGGCCAACAGCAGCTGGGGCTGGGCCATCGCGGCGCTCGTTCCCTATTCCCTGCTGTGGGGGCTGATCGCCATCAAGCGGGAAATACTTGGAAATCCCCCCGTACAGCCGGACTGGTACGAGGCGAGCTACGGGCTGTTTTTCGTGGCGTTCAGCGCCGCCATCCTGCTCGCGATCCTGGCTTATTTTCTGAGGTTTAAACGATCGGGCTCAAGCATCCTCGATCCGATGCAGGCTGACGCCTATGGCATGTTTCTGGTGCACTACCCAATCGTCCTGTGGCTGCAATATTGGCTTTTCGACTTCGGTCTGCCCGCGATCGTCAAGGCGGTGGTCGCCTTCGTGCTTACGGTCGCACTGAGCTGGGCTGCGACGGCGGCGTTGCGGAGAATTCCCGGCGTAACCCGCGTGCTCTGAAAGCTTCAGGACCCGCTGCCGTTCATGTAAGCCGGAAACCAGCCTTCGAATCCGGGTTTAAGTACCGCAATGGAAAGGCGGGGCTCGCCAGCGATCTCGACGGCGTCACCGCCTGTGGTGCCGATCCGCACGCAGGGCACGTCCGCGCCTTTCATTTTCGCCAGTACCGGACCCGCCTCTTCCGCGCGCACCGTCACGACGTAGCGCGCCTGGTCTTCGCCAAACCAATACGCATGCGGCACGATCGATCGTGGGGCGGCTAGTAGCTGCGCGCCGATCCCGCTTGCGATCGCCATTTCGGCAAGCGCGATCAGGAGCCCGCCGTCGGAAACGTCATGCGCCGCCGTCGCGGTGCCAGCGTGGATCATGCCGCGCACCACGTCGCCGTTGCGCTTTTCGGCGGCAAGATCGACCGGTGGCGGCGCGCCCTCTTCGCGGCCGCAGATGTCGCGCAGGTACACCGACTGGCCGAGCCAGCCCTGGGTTTCGCCGATCAACAGGATCGCGTCGCCCTCGGCCTTGAAGGCGAGTGTTGCGGATTTGCTGAAATCATCGAGCAGCCCGACGCCGCCGATCGAAGGGGTCGGGAGGATGCCGCGGCCGTTGGTCTCGTTGTAAAGCGAGACGTTACCGGACACGACTGGAAAATCGAGCGCGCGGCAGGCCTCCGCGATGCCCTTCAGGCAGCCGACGAACTGGCCCATGATCTCGGGGCGCTCGGGATTGCCAAAGTTGAGGTTGTCCGTGATCGCCAGCGGCCGTCCGCCGACCGCGGTGATGTTGCGCCAGGCTTCAGCCACGGCTTGCTTGCCTCCTTCGAACGGGTCGGCTTCGCAATAGCGCGGCGTCACATCGACGGTAAGCGCGAGCCCCTTGGGTCCCTCTTGTACTCGCACCACTGCGGCATCGCCGCCGGGACGCTGCACGGTGTTGCCCAAGATCACGTGATCGTACTGCTCCCAGACCCAGCGTTTCGAGCAAAGCTCGGGGGTCGCGATCAGCTTCTGCAGCGCGGCAGCAATCCCAACCGGCACCTTCACGTCCCGCGCATGGATTATCGGCAGCGCCGGCAACGTCACGTGCGGGCGATCGTATAGCGGGGCTTCATCGCCCAGCTCCTTGATCGGCAGATCGGCCATGACTTGGCCGCCATGCTTCACCACGAAACGCTTGCTTGGCGTGGTGTATCCGACGACGGCGAAATCCAGTCCCCACTTCCGGAAGATCGCCTCGGCTTGTTTTTCCTTCTCGGGCTTGAGCACCATGAGCATGCGCTCCTGGCTTTCAGATAGCATCATCTCGTAAGCGCTCATGGCGGTTTCGCGCGTTGGCACCGCGTCCAAATCGAGATCGACGCCGAGATCGCCCTTTGCGCCCATCTCGACCGCCGAGCAGGTCAGGCCGGCCGCGCCCATGTCCTGGATCGCGATCACGCAATCGGCAGCCATGATCTCAAGGCAGGCTTCCAGCAACAGCTTTTCTGCAAAGGGATCGCCGACCTGCACTGTCGGGCGCTTCTCGGCGGAGTCCTCGTCGAATTCCGCCGAAGCCATCGAGGCGCCGTGAATGCCGTCCCGGCCGGTCTTGGAGCCGAGATAGACGATTGGCATGTTCACGCCGGATGCCGCCGCGTAGAAGATCTTGTCGGTATCGGCGAGGCCAACCGCCATGGCGTTGACCAAGATGTTGCCGTCATAGCGGGTATGGAAGCGCACCTGCCCGCCCACGGTCGGCACGCCAAAGGAGTTGCCGTAGCCGCCGATGCCGGCGACCACACCCGAGACCAGATGGCGGGTCTTGGGATGCTCCGGCGCGCCGAACGACAGCGCATTCAGGCAGGCGATCGGGCGCGCGCCCATGGTAAAGACGTCGCGCAGGATGCCGCCGACGCCGGTGGTCGCGCCCTGATAGGGTTCGATGTAGCTCGGATGGTTGTGGCTCTCCATCTTGAACACCACTGCCTGGCCGTCGCCGATATCGATAACGCCGGCGTTCTCGCCCGGCCCCTGGATCACCCAGGGCGCGTTAGTCGGCAATCCCCGCAGATGAAGCCGCGACGATTTGTACGAGCAGTGCTCGTTCCACATCGCCGAGAAAATCCCGAGTTCGGTGAAGCTCGGCACACGCCCGATCAGCTTCAGGATGCGCTCATATTCGTCCGGCTTAAGGCCGTGGCTGGCGACGAGTTCGGGGGTGATTTGCGGCTGGTTCATGAGGCTCTTGCGCGATTGAGGTCCCTTTTAGGGAGATCGGGAGAGGTGGCAAAGGCCTTTTACGGCGCAATTTCCTGCTGTCCATAGCTTTGCGGGCGGGCCATGCAAGGCGAGGGTTTGCACATCAGGCGTGGATCGGATTTAAGGGCAGAACAACTCAATTGAAGGTGCAATCGCGTGGACGACCTGACCAGATCTGCATTCCTCAACCGTCCCGATCTGCACGTCGAAACATCAGGCGAATTCAAAGGCTGGCGAACCTGGAGCCGCGACAGTTTCGAGACCCATAACGGCCCGTTCTGGCACCGCATGGAGGATGACGGGCAAGTCCGTTGCGCCTTCCGCGTCGAAAACAAGCACCTTAACGGCATGCGCAATGTTCATGGCGGCGCGTTCATGGCGTTTGCCGACTATTGCCTGTTCGCGATTGCAGCACCTGTGCTGCAGGGCCCAGCCGTCACAGTCTCATTTGGCTGTGAATTTCTCGATGCAGCGCGCGAAGGCGAGCTGGTCGAAGGGTCCGGCGAGATCATGCGGGCCGGAGGCTCGATGATCTTCATGCGCGGCGTTTTGAAAAGCGGCGAGCGCCCACTGTTCACTTTTTCCGGCACCATCAAGCGGGTGAAGTGGCGAGCGCCGCCGGCCGCGAGCAACGACGCGGAATAGCGCGCTTAGGCCGCGCGCTCCAGATGCGCCACGAGCCCGGCGAACAGGCCGCGGCCGTCCGTGCAGCCCATGATGTCCTCGACGTGGTTTTCCGGATGCGGCATCATCCCGAGCACGTTGCCGCGCTCATTGACGATCCCGGCAATCGAATGCGCGGCCCCGTTGACGTTGGAGGGCTCGTCGATTACGCCCTCGGCGGAGCAGTAGCGATAGAGCACCCTTCCCTCGCCCTCGAGCCGTTTCAGCGTGTCTTCGTCCGCCTCGTAATTGCCCTCGCCATGGGCGATCGGCACGCGGATGACCTGCCCGGCGTTATAGCCACGTGTGAACGGCGTGTCCGATCGTTCGACCCGCATGTGCACATCCTGGCAGACAAATTTGAGCTGGGCGTTGCGCATCAGCACGCCCGGCAGAAGTCCGGCTTCGCATAGAATTTGAAAGCCGTTGCAGACGCCCAGCACCAAGCCGCCATTCGCCGCAAAATCGCGCACGGCGTCCATGATTGGCGCGCGCGCGGCAATGGCGCCGCAGCGCAAGTAATCGCCGTAGGAAAATCCGCCGGGCACCA
>VAZS01000421.1 GCA_005884855.1 Alphaproteobacteria bacterium
CGAGATTCCCAGTGGCATATGACGAAAGATTCACCGCTTACAGTTGCGGGGGCAGCCGCGGCATTGGGGAAACTTCCCCGCACCGCATTCCCTTTTGATCCCCAACCACGGGGAACCGTCGCTGACATCTAAAAGTTTGCCCGGCCAGGAGTCAATGCTCATTCATTCCAGCCGCCTCGCCTGCGCTCCAGCGGTAGTCTTTTGTTCGCGGCGCCGCTTGTACCTGACCTCAATCATTGTATGAGCATTGGAGCAGGGCGACGATATCGCCGCTCGAGGG
>VAZS01000422.1 GCA_005884855.1 Alphaproteobacteria bacterium
CTGCGCTGCAAGGCTTGCTGCGCAATCCCTTGGCATCGCCCTCGTTGTTTGGAGCGCCGCAGTCAGCCGCGTTCGGTGCCGTGCTGGTGATCGCGTTTGGACTTGCCGACGTGCGATCCTGGGCGCTCCCGGTCGCGGCCATTATCGGCGCGTTCACCTCAGTGTTTGCCTTGCTGACGATTGCCGGCCGCAACGCGGGGCTGTTGATCCTGATTTTGGCCGGCCTTGCTCTCTCGAGTCTGGCGGGAGCCGCCAC
>VAZS01000423.1 GCA_005884855.1 Alphaproteobacteria bacterium
TGATATCAGGCGTGGCGCTCGGCGTCGGAGGCGCGGTCGCTGTGTCCGGCACCATCGGCTTCATCGGCCTGGTGGCCCCGCATCTGATGCGGCCGTTCGTCGGGCACGATCCGACCCGGCTATTGGTCCCGAGCGCGCTCACAGGTAGCGCGCTGTTGATATCCGCCGATATCGTGGTGCGCATCATTCCATCGGCCAGCGACATCAAGGTTGGTGTCTTGACCTCAATCATCGGCGTGCCGTTTTTCCTGTATCTGATCATGCGCGAGCGTCGCGCGCTCAGCGGGGGCGTCGCATGAGGGACGATACCCTGGTCACCGCGCAAGGTGTGAGCGTCACACTGGCAGGCCGCCTCGTGCTGAGCGATGTCTCGCTCGCGCTTGCATCGGGCCATCTGGTCGCGCTGGTCGGACCGAACGGCGCCGGCAAGACCACGCTACTACGCGCATTGGCGGGATTGGTGCCTTCGGACGGCGCGATTCGCATCCGTGGCGATGCCTTGTCGTCACTGGGGCTTCGCGAACGCGCGCGGCGTTTTGGCTATCTGCCGCAGGGTCATCTCGTGCACTGGCCGCTGCCGGCGCGGGATATCGTCGCGCTCGGCCGTTACCCGCATGGCGCGACCGATCCGGCGCGGCTTACTGCCAAAGACGCAGACGCGGTGCTTCGTGCGATGCAGGCAGCCGATGTCATGGAGTTCAGCGAGCGCCGTGTCACCGAACTGTCCAGCGGTGAGCGCAGCCGCGTCGCGCTGGCTCGCGTGCTGGCGGTGGAAGCGCCGGTGATCCTGGCTGATGAGCCGACGTCCTCGCTCGATCCGCGTCACCAGCTTGACGTCATGCAAACCCTGCGCGCCGCCGCCAACAAGGGCACGCTGGTCATCGTGGTGACGCACGACCTCGGGCTTGCCGCAAGGTTCGCTGACACCGTGCTGGTGCTATCCGAAGGCCGTCTGGTGTCGCAAGGGACTCCTGCTCAGGCGCTCTCCGAGCAGGTCATCAGCGAGGTGTTCCGGATCAGCGCCTATCGCGCCGAATATCAGCGCGAGCAGGTCATCGTGCCCTGGGGCTAATGTAAGGGGAGTAATGAGCAGGCGCTTGCGATAATGTTAAGATCGATTGGGTTCGCATTTGTTGTGATATCGAGTGTGATATCGGCGTCCGCCTTGGCCGCCGCTTTGCCGCGCATCGCTTCGATGAACGTCTGCACCGATCAACTGCTGTTGCCGTTGGCCGATCCGGAGCAAATCCTCGGACTCAGCCCTTTTTCGCGTGACGCCTGGCAATCCTGGGCGGCCGACGATGCCCGTAAATATCCCAGACTATCGGGTGGAGCCGAGGATGTGCTGGTGCTCAAGCCGGACGTCGTCGTTGCCAGCCTGTTCGACAAACGCTCAACACGGGAGTTGCTAAAAGCCCACGGCCTGCGCGTCACTGAATTTTCGGTGCCTCGAAACGCCGATGAGGTGAAGGCGCAAATTCGAAAGATGGGCGAAATCGCTGGGCATTCTGATCGCGCCACGGCCGAAATCGTCCGGATCGATGGGGCTGTCGCGCGCGCCCGTAACGTTGTGCTGGAAAAGCCTTACTCTGTGCTGCCGCTGTCGCGGCGCGGCTGGGTTTTCGGTAAAGACAGCCTGATTAGCTCGCTGCTGAGCGAAGTCGGCCTGTTCAATGCGGCCGCAGATCTTGAGCTAGGCACTGGCGGATTCGCTTCGTTGGAAACCATCGTGAAGACCAGGCCCGATTTGCTTGTCGTATCGGAGGCAGGGGATCGCGCGGAGGATGACGGCCGCGCTTTTCTTTTGCACCCGGCGCTCGAGCGGTTTTATCCGTTGGAAAAGCGCATCGTACTTCCGGAGCGACTTACGGTATGCGGCGGTGTGATGCTGGCCGAGGCGCTCGACGTGCTTGTCAAAGAGTTGAAGCGGGTCAGCCGGTAAGCACTGGTCCGCCCGCCTTTTTCCAGGCGTCGATACCGCCCGCAATATGCGCGGTGTTGGCAAGGCCTGCTTGCTTGGCGGCGGCGACCGCCATCGCGGAGCGCTCGCCGAACGCACAGAAGAACAGGATACGCCGTCCACTGGCGCCGGCCACCTCGCGCAACATGCCGCCGGGCCGCAGGCTTTCGTCGATGGCAGGATAGGGCGCATGCAGCGCGCCGGGCAACATGCCATGCTTGGAGCGTTCGCTGTTTTCGCGGAGATCAACCAGCAGAATATCGGGACGGCCGAGGCTGTCGATCGCCTCGCGGGCCGTGAACGACAGGCCCTGTTTGGCCAGATCATCCTGATGCAGGCCGACATGCATGTTCGCAGGAACCGCCACGTCCATCATTTTCGGGTTGGGTAGCTTCAGATTGCTCATCAACTCGACATATTCATCCACTGAGCGCACCTGCAGCCGCGGATTGAACCGTCTTTCCTCGCCAATGGTGGAGACGGTGTCGCCCTTGTAGTCATGGGCGGGAAATACCATGGTTTCATCGGGCAGCTTCAGCAACCGATTGAAAATGGACTCGTATTGCGCACGCGCGCTGCCGTTCTGGAAATCGGTGCGGCCGGTACCGCGGATCAGGAGCGTATCGCCGGTAAACACCCGGTCGCCCATCAAGTAGCTGTAGGAATCATCGGTATGGCCAGGCGTGTACATCACGTCGAGACTGATGCCCTCGATCATCACCCTGTCGCCCTCGGCGACCCGCATCGCCACCACATCGGCCTTGCTCTGCTCGCCCATGATGGTGACGCAATGGGTTCGGTCGCGCAGCTCGCCGAGCCCGGTGACATGATCGGCGTGCAGATGGGTGTCGACGGCTTTCACCAATTTGAGATCAAGCTCCCGCAGCAGCTGGCAGTAGCGGTCAACTTTTTCGAGCACGGGATCGAGGATCAGCGCCTCGCCGCCCGCGCGGCTCGCCAGCAAGTAGCTGTAGGTCCCTGAAGCGGTATCGAACAGTTGGCGAAAGATCATGACCTGCTGCCTCGAATTTGGGTTTCCGAAAAAGCTCCGTTCGGAAATCGCGTCCAGCTTGCGCTAACGCGGCGTCTGGGATCAGGATGATGCTCTAAGCCCGAACATAGATCCACGTGCCCTCACCGCTGATCCCTGCCGAAATAAACAAGATGGACATCAGGACAACTGTCGCACAACGAACAAGCAGGCCGCGCATGATCAAAACTCCTTGTGGCCGCACCAATGTATAGCCGTTTTCAGTCAATGCCAGTATTTGTCCGATCCCGACCTGACCCGACTGAATTGGCGACGCGGCGGATAAAATCCGGCCGCCCGGCAAGGTTTCTCATCGCGGTCCGCCGATTCCCGGGTTGTCATCCACCCCCCTTAAGGTGACCGGCGAGCCATGCTGGCCCGGCGTTTTCGCGGACGCGAGGTGCTTGGCAAATAGGTCCCATACCGGGGTGCCCTGCTGTTCGTTGACCGAAGCCCATCCGGCCACCTTGTAACTCTTGCTGGCTTCAAGGCGCCGGCCGTTATCGAGCTTCAGTTCGGAAATCCTGCGGCCGACCATTTCTCCGGGCGAACAGGCATACCCAAAACCGCCGACGCGAACCATGTCGCCGCCCTGCTGGTAATAGGGGTCGGCATTGAAAAGATTGTCGCAGACGTCTTCGAGAATATCTTTGATTTGGCCGCCGGTCATGCTCACCGCATAGCTCTGGGGATAGCTGATCGCGGTCTCGCTCAGTACGTCTTCCATGGTCACCGGCTGGCCGGGCAGGATGCTGTTGCCCCAACGGAAGCCCGGCGACAGCGCGATCTCGGCGTCGAACTGGCTGAGCAGCGCCTCGCAAATCAGCTGATCCACCGTGCCGCCAAAATTGCCGCGGCGATAGAGCAGGCGATCGGCGGTTGCGAGCTTCTGGGCGTAGTCCGCCGCATGCGGCTCGCGCATCTTTTCAATCAGCGCCACCATCGCCGCATCCGGCTTCAGCAATTCCGAGAACACCGGCAGCAGGTGATAGCGGACATCGCTGACCCGGCCTTTTGCAAGCTCGAGATCGAGCACGCCAAGGAATTTTCCGCTCGAGCCGGCATTGGTGACGAGCGTAGTGCCGCCGGCATTGGTTATCGGGATTGGTTGCGGAATCGCGTCATGGGTGTGGCCGCCCAGGATGACATCGATGCCTCGGACCCGGCCGGCGAGCTTGAGATCGACATCCATGCCGTTGTGCGACAACAGCAGCACGGCATCGACGCTGTCGTTGGTCCGGAGCGTATCGACCAGTTTCTGCAATTCCTCGTCGCGGATCCCAAAACTCCAGTCCGGCGTGAACCGCTTGGGATGGGCGATAGGCACATAAGGAAACGCCTGCCCGATGATGGCGATGCGCGCGCCTCCGATTTCTTTAATCAGGGCCGGCTTGAATACGCGGCCCGAAGCGGGATCGAATGCCTTGGCGTCATTGAAGGCGGCTTCCTCGGTGAGGAACACGTTCTGTGCCAGAAATTCGCCCTTGAAGCGATCGAGATTGGCGCGCAGCGCCTTCTCGCCATAGGTGAATTCCCAATGGCCGGTCATCGCTTCGATGCCGAGCAGGTTCGCGGCCTCGACCATGTCAGCGCCCTGCATGGTGTTGGCGAGTCCGGTTCCCTGCCACAAATCGCCGCCATCGAGCAGCACCGAGCGGCCCGGTCCGGCATCGCTGCGCAAGCGGTCGATCAGCGTCTTGAGATGGGCGAAGCCGCCAAGCTTTCCGAATCGCGCGGCGGATTTCTCGAAATCGAGACAGGTAAAGGCATAGGCGTCGGCACTGTCCGGCTTGATCCCAAATCGCTCCAGAAAAGCCCGTCCGACCAAATGCGGCGGCTTGCCGGCCATTGCGCCGATCCCGAGATTGACGCTCGGTTCGCGAAAATAAACCGGCGATAGCTGCGCATGGGTGTCGGTCATGTGCAGGATGCGCGCATTGCCGAAGCGTTGCAGATCGTAGACGCCTGGATTATCCGCGCTCCGCGCGATCCACGGCAGTGCCGGGGAAAGTGCGGCAGCGCCCGCGAGCGCGAGCAAATCCCGGCGGCGGATGGTCATCTCGATATCTCCGCCCTTCCAACGGGCGCTAGCGTATTTCGATCGCTTTCCAGGCTTCCTTTTCGCTTGTCGCCTGGAATATGGAAGCCTTGGCCAGCGCTTCGGCTTCCCGGGAAGACGCCACTGCCTGGTCGAAGTCGCCGGAATCGGCGGCTTTTTTCGCAGCGGCCAACGCCGCGCTCGTTGTCGTCCATTGATTGCGCAAGCTGCCGGCTTGCTTATTGGCGGCTTCCGCCGCGGCATAGGCCGCCTTGAATTCCGCCTCGGAAGCGGCGGCAAGCGCCAGGCTCGAGCTTGCGATCAGCAGGACCGTTGTCAGCGAGAGAGCAAATTTTTGCATATTGGTCCTCACCATCATGCTCATGGCCGCGCGCCTGGACCCGAGATCGGCAATCCGTTGCTGAGGTAGGAGAGATAATATTCGACATCGCGATACTCGTCGGCTTGCGGTTCGAGCGGCACGCCGCGAATTTGGCTATTGCAGGTAGTGAATCGGCGGCTGATCGTGCCCATGCCGCCCCATTCGGAGCGATAGATCGGCATCGCATTGAGGATCCCAAGCGTTGATGTCGAACGGCTTGCCGCGGGACGTGAACGCCATATAGGCGGTCAGCGCCGCCATCTCGTCCTTCAGAAATGAGAACGGCGCCTCGCCATTGGCCTCGCGGCACCGGTTTAACGCCAGTTCAAGCGTGACGACCTTGCCCTCCTTTTCGTCGAAGTAGGGATAGTTTTGCCTGATGCCGATACCCTGATTGGGAAAGCAATCCGCGTAGCTCTTGCCGTTCTTGAATGGCTTGGCGAACATCTCCTTGCCCGCCTCGAGCGAGAAATCATAAGGCGGGAACTGTTCCTTTTCTTCCCATTGCCGATGCATGTCCGCATTCATCGAATACGGGCCATTGACGAAATCTTGCAGCTTTACCTTTGGGAATTTCTCGGTGAAGAACTTCTGGAAAGCCCGCGCATCGGCGGCCGGATCGGGCGTCTCGGCGGCGGCCGCAGGCGTCACGG
>VAZS01000240.1 GCA_005884855.1 Alphaproteobacteria bacterium
CTCGATGGCTCCATTGCGGCGGTGGCGGGCGCGTTACCAGCCGCGATCGGCGCCAATTCACGCGATGAAGGCCTCATCTGCCCGGCGGCCTGCGGCGCGGAAGCGGCCTGGGCGAGCCCGGACATCCAGATCGTTGCGGCGAGTTCGCTGATCCAGATCGCCAACCATTTCAAAGGCACGCAAGTGCTGTCGCGCCCGCAGCCCAAGGTGCACGAAACCGAGACCAATTTGCTCGATTTGCGCGATATCAAGGGCCAGGAAAGCGCCAAGCGCGCGCTCGAGATCGCGGCGGCCGGTGGACATCATCTTCTGATGATCGGCTCTCCCGGGGCCGGCAAGTCGATGCTGGCGGCGAGGTTGCCGTCAATCCTGCCGCCGCTGTCGCCATCCGAACTGCTCGAAGTCTCCATGATCGCCTCTGTGGCGGGCGAAATCCAGGGCGGAGCGCTCACCGCACGGCGGCCGTTCCGCAGCCCGCATCATTCCGCCAGCATGGCCGCGCTGACCGGCGGCGGCATGCGGGCCAGGCCCGGTGAAATCTCGTTGGCTCACCAAGGCGTGCTATTCCTCGATGAACTGCCGGAGTTCGATCCGCGGGTGCTGGACTCGCTGCGGCAGCCGCTGGAAAACGGCGAGGTCTCGGTCTCCCGCGCCAACCATCGCGTCACCTACCCGGCGCGCTTCATGCTGATTGCGGCCATGAACCCGTGCCGCTGCGGTCACGCGTATGAGCCCGGCTACTCTTGCAAACGTGGACGGATCGACCGCTGCACGTCCGATTACCAGACGCGCATCTCGGGCCCGCTGATGGATCGAATCGATCTACGGATCGAAGTGCCGGCGGTGACCGCCGCCGATCTGATCTTGCCGCCACCCGCGGAGGGATCGGCAGAGGTGGCCGCCCGGGTTGCCGCCGCGCGAGCCATTCAGCTTAAGCGTTACGGCGCGGCCGGACTGCCGCACATCCGCACCAATGCAGAAGCACCGGCCTCGCTGCTGGAGACGATCGCGCAGCCGGACGCGCAAGGTTTGAAATTGCTGCGCGATGCTTCCGAAACCATGCGGCTGTCGGCGCGCGGCTATCATCGAGTGCTGCGCGTTGCGCGCACGCTGGCCGACCTCGACGGCGCCGACAAGATCGGCCGGCTGCATCTGGCCGAAGCCTTGTCCTACCGCGCGCTCGCAGAAGATGCCAGGCGGGCGGCCTGAACCGATCGATGCCCTTGAAAGACCTTTACGGCGCGCGGCACCGCGGCGCTGATCGCCGGTCTGAATCCCGCGAACTGCATCGAGACGGCTCGAATACGTCTGTTGTTAACGTTGCATTAACGCTGTTGTCAGCGCGCTTCGTCGAAGCTACGCCATCCATGGCTAACGTTCGCGGGCCGCTCGTTTGTGATTTTCTCCGCAGCGTTTGGCGGCGCCTACGGCTTTTTCGCCGGAAGCAAGGCTGAACAGTCCGGCTATGACCCTCACGCTTTTGCGATGGGCGCATCCTTCCTGTTCGCGATCGCCTGTGTGGCGCTGGCGACCTTGAGCTTCCGCTTGCGCTGGATGCGTCAGAAGCTGCGCAAGATCGCTCTCCACAATGAAGCATTGGCCGACCGCAACTGGGAACTGCAGGAAGCGGAGCAACGCGCCCGCAGCCTGTTCGAGTCGCAAGGCGATCTGGTCGTGCTGCGCAACCTCGAGGGCACACTCACCTTTGCTAACGACGCCTATTGCGAGCTGGCCGAGCGGCCGCGAAGCGCGCTTGTCGGCAGCAAATTCACCTTCAATGTGCTTGAACAGGGCAAGACCGCGCTGCTGGCCGATGGCACGACGATCCACGACCAGAACATCGCGAGCCCCCTCGGGGCTAGATGGATCGCGTGGCGTGAAGGCCTGGTTCGATCGGATGCCGGCCAACCGGCCGAAATGCGATGCGTCGGCCGCGACGTTACCGATCGCACCGAGGCCGAACGCGCGCTCACCGAGGCCCGCGATCGGGCGGAGGCCGCTAATCGCGCCAAGTCCCGGTTCCTGGCGATGGCCAGTCACGAAATCCGCACTCCTCTGAACGGCATCGTCGGCATGACCGGGTTGCTGTTGGAGACGCCGCTGACGCAGGAGCAAATGACCTATGCCAAGGCGGCAAACAGCTCGGGCCACGCGCTGGCAGCGCTGATCGAGGAACTGCTGGATTATTCCAAGATTGAAGCCGGAAAAATCGACCTCGAGAACCGTCCATTCGCGCTTGCCGCATTGATCGAGGATATCACCGAGTTCACTGAGAGCGGCGGCGTGGCGCTGATTGTCGAGCCTGGCATCTGGCCCAACGAAATCAGCTTTTTGGTGCGCGATACCGGAATCGGCATCGCCGCCGAAGCGCAAGAGCGTATCTTCCGCGAGTTCGAGCAAGCCGACGAACGCATCGGCAGGAATTATGGTGGCACCGGCCTTGGGCTGAGCATCTCGGAGCGCATCGTCAAGCGCATGGGCGGACGTATCACGCTGGAGAGTAAGCCGGGCGCCGGCTCGACTTTTGAGGTTTCGGTTCCGCTCGCCGCCTCCGGCGCCGAGCCATGCTCGTTCACGGCTCCGGATTTGAGCGGTCAATCTATCATGCTGGTGGCCCCGCAAAGCATCGAGTCCTCGCTGGTCGCCCGGCGGCTGCAGCGCTGGGGCGGTCAGACCTGCGAGATCTCCGATCCAGAGGTGGCGCGGGCGCTGTTGCCGGAACGGACATGGCACGCCGTCCTGATCGACCGGGGCATCGAGGCTGCAGCCGCCGAAGCACTGGGCGAAGCCGCGCGCGGTTACGCAGCGCAGCGGATCGTCATGTTCACGCCGGCCGAGCGGCACGAACTTCAACTCTCTTCCGCCGCCGCCTCCCCCTTTACCGGCTACCTGATAAAGCCATTGCGCGCGGCCTCGCTCGCGGCGCGCTTGTCAGCGGAGCCGGAAGTGCGCGCGCCAAATCTTGCCGCCGACGCCGCGAGCGATGCGCCGGATCTAACGCCAGCGGGCATCGCGCCGGGGCGCGGTCTTTCCGTTCTGGTCGCCGAAGACAATGAGATCAATGCACTATTGATGCGTTCGCTTTTGACCAGATTAGGCCATCAGGTTGTTGTCACCACCAACGGCGAGCAGGCAATGGAATCCTGGCTGGCCGCCAAATCCGCCGGCGCACCCTACGACCTCGTACTGATGGATATCCAGATGCCGCAACTGGACGGGATCGAAACGACCAAGCGTATCCGCAGCCTTGAAGCGGGCCAGCCCGGACGCCGGACTGCGATCCTCGCGCTCACCGCGAACACGCTGGTCGAGGATCGCTATGCCTGCTTCGAAGCCGGGATGGATGGTTTCCTGATCAAGCCGCTTGATCGGGAGAAGCTGGCGGAGGCGCTGGCGAACCTCGCAGCCTCTCGGCATCTCGTCGCCTGAGCCATGCGAAGACAATCGCCGCTGAAGCCCGACCCCCGATAGTTCGAATGCTTAAAGCCGCCGCAGCGCCACCGTTTCGACCACGTGATCAGCGCCCTTCTTCAGGATCAGCGTGGCGCGCGGCCTGGTCGGCAGGATATTTTCCTCGAGGTTGGCAAGGTTGGTCCGTTCCCAGATTGCCATCGCGGTGGCGGTTGCTTCCTCATCGGACAACGCTGCATAGCGATGAAAATACGACCGCGGGTCGTGGAACGCGGTATCCCGCAAGGTCAAAAAGCGCCTGATGTACCATTCGCACAGCACCGCTTCCTCGGCATCGATATAGACCGAGAAATCGAAGAAATCCGAAACCACCGGCACGGCCTTGCCGTCGCGCGGAAGCCGCCCGGTCTGCAGCACGTTGACGCCCTCGACGATCAGAATGTCCGGGCGGTCGATCTCGATCCATTCGTTCGGGATGATGTCGTAGGTCAGATGCGAATATACCGGCGCTCGCACCGGCCGCCGCCCGGCCTTGATATCGCTCAAGAACGCAAGCAGCGTCGGAAGGTCGTAGCTTTCGGGAAAGCCCTTTTTCTGCATCAGGCCGAGCCGCTCGAGCACGGCATTTGGAAACAGAAAGCCGTCGGTTGTCACCAGATCGACCTTCGGCCGCGGCGACCAGCGCGCCAGCAGCGCCTGCAGCACGCGAGCCGTTGTCGATTTTCCTACGGCGACCGATCCGGCGACGCCAATAATGTAGGGCATCTTGCGGTCTTCAATTCCGAGAAAGCGCCGCTGCTCGAAATACAGCCGCTGCGTGGCTCCGACATAGATCGACAATAGACGCGACAGCGGCAGATAGATTTCCTCCACCTCGCTCAGATCGAGTCGGTCGTGCATCGATCGGAGCCTGGCGATTTCACCCGCTTCCAGCGTCATCGGCGCATCGTCGCGCAGCTGCGCCCATTGCTCCCTGGAGAATATCCGGTAGGGATTGTACTGCTGCTCCGGTGCCCGAATATCCATGACGCCGCCTCTAGCTTTTACGTCGGGCATGATATGGCCCAACAACGGTTTGCACTAGTCGCGCTTGCGTGATGCTTTCTCTTCCAGTCCCGAGATGGTGGTGCGCTGCGCCAGCGCCGCTTCGACATCCTCAAGCTTGACGTCGCGGGACTTCAACAGCACCAGCAGATGAAACAGAAGGTCCGCGCTTTCAGCTATCAGATGGTCACGATCGTTCTCGACCGCCGCGATGACGGTTTCCACCGCCTCCTCACCCAGCTTTTTAGCGCAGTGCTCGCTACCCTTGTCCAGCAGCTTGCGGGTGTAGGAAGCTTCTCCTCCCGAGGCCGCGCGGGCATCGATCGTGGCGGCGAGATCATGAATCGTGAAACGCGGCATCAACTCAACTCAGGCGCCCTAACGGGCAAGTGAAGGCATTTAGCAGCTTTACGAGCGGGAGTCGTCAGGGATCGAGCCGCATCGGCAGCCCGGCGCGTACCATATGGTCCTTGGCTTCACGTATGGTAAATTCCCCGAAATGGAAAATCGATGCCGCCAGCACCGCGGTCGCATGCCCCTGCCGGATGCCGTCCACCAGATGGTCCAGATTGCCCACGCCACCCGAGGCGATCACCGGGACATGGACACTGTCAGCAACCGCCTGAGTGAGCGGGATGTCAAAACCCTGTCTTGTGCCGTCGCGGTCCATCGAGGTCAGCAATATCTCGCCGGCGCCGAGTGAGACCACTTGCTGGGCATATTCGACAGCATCGATACCGGTGGAATTGCGTCCGCCGTGGGTGAATATCTCCCACCGCTCCGATCCGCCGCCACGTTTGACGCGCTTGGCGTCGATCGCGACCACAATGCACTGATCCCCAAATTTCTCCGCAGCTTCCTTGACGAATTCCCGGCGGCTGACGGCGGCGCTGTTGATCGAGACCTTGTCGGCGCCCGATCGCAACAGGGTCTTGATATCATCGATGGTACGCACGCCGCCTCCGACCGTCAGCGGCATGAAACAAGCCTCTGCCGTACGCCGCACTACATCGAGCATGATGCCACGATTTTCGTGCGTCGCCGTGATGTCGAGAAAGCACAGTTCATCGGCGCCGGCGGCGTCATACGCGATTGCCGCTTCCACGGGATCGCCGGCATCGCGCAGGTCGACGAAGTTAACGCCCTTGACCACCCGACCGTCCTTGACGTCGAGACAGGGAATCACGCGAACCTTGAACATTCGAAAACTCCTAGGCCGCGGCGCGCGCGTTTCGGATCAGCGCCAATGCGGCCGCGGCATCAATCCGGCCATCATAGAGGGCGCGGCCCGCGATCGCTCCGGCCAGCTTTGCGGCGCGCGGGTCCAGCAATGCCTTGACGTCGTCGATGGAGGCGAAGCCGCCCGAGGCGATGACGGGAATAGATATCCGTTCAGCCAACGCAATGGTTGCATCCAGATTGAGACCCTTCAAAAGCCCATCGCGTGCAATGTCTGTGAAGATGATTGCGGCAACGCCGGCGTCCTCGAACCGTTGCGCGATTTCGAGCGCGGTGACCTGCGAGGTCTCCGCCCAGCCTTCGACCGCAACCCTGCCGTCACGAGCATCGAGGCCCACCGCCACCCGGCCGGGAAACCTTCTGGCGGCTCGCTTTACGAACTCAGGGTCGCGCACCGCCGCAGTGCCGATGATCACCCGCGCAATCCCCTTTGCCAGCCACGCTTCCACGGTCTTCAGGTCACGGATGCCGCCGCCGAGTTGGACCGGCATGGTGACGGCTTGGAGCATGGCCTCGACCGCCAGCGCGTTCATCGGCTTGCCGGCAAAGGCGCCGTCGAGATCGACGACATGCAGATATTCGAAACCTTGCGCAGCAAACGCCCTCGCCTGCGCCGCCGGTTCAAGATTGAACACGGTCGCGCGCGCCATATCGCCCTGTTCGAGGCGCACGCACTGTCCGTTTTTCAGGTCGACGGCGGGAAAAAGAATCACGGCTTCCACTTCAGGAAATTGGAAATCAGCGCCAGCCCGAAACGTTGGCTCTTTTCCGGGTGGAACTGGGTGCCGATAGCGGTGTCTTTGCCAACGATCGCCGTCACCGGGCCTCCATAGTCGGCGCGTGCCAGCACATCCGTCTCATTCGCCGCATTCAGGTGATAGGAGTGGACGAAATAGGCGTGGCGGCCGCTCGGTCCAAGCGGCAGCCGCTCAAGCACCGGATGCTCCCGGATCAGATCGAGCGTGTTCCAGCCCATGTGCGGGATTTTAAGGTTCTCCTGGCGCGGCGAAATCTTTTCGACATCACCGGCAATCCAGTTGAATCCGTCCGTGGTGACGTGCTCCTTGCCGCGGCTCGCCATCAGCTGCATGCCAACACAGATTCCAAAAAATGGCCGGGCCTTGTTACGCACGGCCTCCGTCATCGCCTCGACCATACCGTCAAGCGCGTCCAGTCCCCGCCGACAATCGGCAAAGGCGCCGACGCCGGGCAGCACGATGCGATCGGCGCGATAAACTGTTTCGGGATCGCGGGTCACCACGATCTTTGCCGGATCTTCCATCGCTCGTGCGGCGCGCTCGAACGCTTTGGCGGCCGAGTGTAGATTGCCGGAGCCGTAATCGATGATCGCAACGCTCACCGCGGCGCTCCCGGATCCGGAAACAGCCCGATGATGTCGCCATGCGGCAACGGCGGCTTCGAAAACGGCTGGCCCGGTATCTCCCGGGTCGGCGGCGGCGCGCCGCGATCGATCGCCAACTGATCATTGCTGAGGGCGCGCTGTTTCCAACAGCAGCGCCAGCAATATGTCTGCGAGCAGGATCGTCCCGCCGCCAACCCCGAGCCTCAATAATCCGAAATCGATGGCGGCCATCAGGACGATCCAGCCCAACAGCGACAGCCAAAGCCGATGCCAGGCGAGCCACAGCGCTCCAAAAACAGCTGCCCAGAAATGAAATCCGTCGCGAACGAACGCAAACCGGTCAGCCGCCGCCATATCGGTGCTGCTCGTTACCGGGGCATGAACTGTGTAGACCGGCATCGCACCTCTCCGCCGAGAACAAGTAATCAACCACCAAGTTGACCCTTGGTAGAGGGCACCTCACCGGCGGCCCGCGGATCAATCGCCACCGCCGCGCGCAGCGCCCTTGCCAGACCCTTGAAGCAGGATTCGGCGATATGATGACTGTTCTCGCCATATAGGGTCTCGACGTGCAAAGTCACGCCCGCGTTGATCGCAAAGGCGTTGAACCATTCACGCACCAGCTCGGTGTCGAACTGGCCGACCTTGTCGCGCGGAAACTCGACCTTGAACACCAGCACCGGCCGGCCGGAAATGTCGATCACGACCCGCGACAGCGTCTCGTCCATCGGCATATGGACAGAAGCATAGCGGGTAATGCCGGCCATGGTGCCTAGCGCCTGCTTCACCGCCTGTCCGAACGCGATGCCGACGTCCTCGGTGGTGTGGTGGTGATCGATATGAAGATCGCCAATCGCCTTGACCGTGAGATCGATGCGGGAATGCCGGGCCAGCAGATCGAGCATGTGATCGAAGAAGCCGATCCCGGTCGCGACGTTGCACAGGCCCGATCCATCGAGGTTGACGCTCACCTCGATATCGGTCTCTTTGGTCTTGCGCTTGATGATGGCGGTGCGCATGAAAGTGCTGTCCCTTCGCCGACCGCTGGCAAGCCCTTTGGCGACCCTCGGCCGAAAACGCGCCCTTTTAACAGGCCCATTCCCCCTTAGCCACTGCGGGATCGGCCGATAAAGGCTGAACTTCGGCTTATAGTGACCGGAATCGTCAGGCTCGCCTGTGTGCGCCTCGCGAACCAGCGCCCACTCACTCCCATACGCTTCCGAGCATGCCAATTGTAACGCGCGGCCCCAGCATCTAAATGGGGAGCGCGAGGTACTCCATGCAAGCATCACAATCCGAATCGCAGGTCTGGCACGGCACCACTATTTTGACGGTACGCAAGGCCGGCAAGGTCGTGATCGGCGGCGACGGGCAGGTTTCGATCGGTCAGACCGTCATCAAATCCAATGCAAAAAAGGTCCGCAAGCTCGGCAAGGGCGACGTGATCGGGGGTTTTGCCGGCGCTACGGCTGATGCGTTCACGCTGTTCGAGCGGCTGGAAAGCAAACTTGAGCAATATCCCGGACAATTGACCCGCGCCGCGGTGGAGCTCGCCAAGGACTGGCGCACCGACCGCTACTTGCGACGTCTGGAGGCGATGATGATCGTCGCCGACAAGGAGGTATCGCTGGTGTTGACCGGCACCGGCGACGTGCTGGAGCCGGAAGCCGGGGTGATGGCAATCGGATCAGGCGGCAATTATGCGCTCGCGGCAGCTCGGGCGCTGATCGATTCCGATAAGGATGCCGAGGCCATTGTGCGACGGTCGCTCGATATCGCCGCGGATATCTGCGTTTATACCAATCGCAGCGTGACCATAGAGAGTCTGCAGAGCGGCTGAGGATGGCGTCGGATTATATCTTTCGCGCCATGACGGCAGCCGATCTTCCGCTCGTCCAGCGCTGGCTGGCGTTGCCTCATGTAATGGAGTGGTGGGGCGAGCCTGAGGAACAATATGCATTGCTGAGCGGCGACCTCCACGAACCTTCCATGGATCAATTCATCTTTTCAACTGCGGGGCGCCCGCTTGGTTATCTTCAATGTTACGATCTGGCGGGGTCGACCACAGCTTTTGGCCAACAGCCCCGCGGCACGCGCGGGATCGACCTGTTCATCGGTGAGTTAAACATGATCGGTCGCGGCCACGGCTCAGCCCTCATTCGCTGCTTTGTCGACGAGCTATTTCAAAACGGTCTGCCGCGCGTTATGACCGACCCTGATCCGGCCAATGGTCGCGGGGTCCGTGCCTACCAGAAAGCAGGATTCCAAAAAGACCGCGCAATACAAACGTCGGACGGCCCTGCTCTGTTGATGGTTCGCAACCCATGATGCTCAAGTCCGATGCGCCGGCCGCGCCCGTACTTTTAGCCTGGCATTGCATCGCCATGGCCGCCGGATTGCTGGCACTGCAGGCGTCGATCCTGTATGCGATGGGGCGACTGCCGATCTGCGCCTGCGGTTACGTCAAGTTCTGGCATGGTGTTGTGCAGAGCTCGGAAAATTCGCAGCACATCAGTGACTGGTACACATTCTCGCACTTCATCCATGGCTTCCTGTTTTATGCGGGGACCTGGCTGTTGCTGCCTCGCCGGCCCTGGCAAGCCCGTCTGATAGCTGCCATGCTGGTTGAGGGCGGCTGGGAGCTGGTTGAGAACTCCGACTGGATCATCGAGCGCTACCGCGCCGGCACGGTCTCGCTGGACTATTTCGGCGATAGCATCGTGAATTCGCTGTCCGATACGCTATCGATGGTCGCGGGTTTCTTGCTGGCGCGGACGCTTCCGGTAGCGGTGACCGTTGCGTTTGGACTTGGATTCGAAATTCTGGTCGGGCTTCACATTCGCGATAATCTCACCTTGAACATCATCATGCTGGTCCATCCGTTCGACGCGATCCGGCACTGGCAGGCGGGACCTCCGATCATCTAAAGCGCTTGTGTCAGCAAGATTAGAAACTACTTAGGGCCAATGACCGACTTTTCCCCCCGCGAAATCGTTTCCGAACTCGACCGCTTCATCGTAGGCCAAAACGATGCCAAGCGCGCGGTCTCAATCGCGCTGCGAAATCGATGGCGACGGCTACAGCTCACGGGCTCCTTGCGCGAGGAAGTGTTGCCCAAAAACATTTTGATGATCGGGCCAACCGGCGTTGGCAAAACCGAGATCGCGCGACGCTTGGCAAAGCTCGCGGGCGCGCCGTTCATCAAGGTCGAGGCCACCAAGTTCACCGAGGTCGGGTATGTCGGCCGCGACGTCGAGCAGATCATCCGCGATCTGGTCGAGGTCGCGATCGCGCAAACCCGCGAGCGCAAACGCAAGGACGTACAGGCCCGAGCGCAGCTCGCCGCCGAGGAGCGCGTGCTCGATGCGCTGGTTGGCGCCAACGCCAGCGCCACCACACGGGATTCATTCCGCAAGAAACTGCGCGGCGGCGAACTCAATGACAAGGAAATCGAGATCGAGACGCAAACTTCGGGCGGCATGCCGATGTTCGAGATACCGGGAATGCCGGGAGCCCAGATGGGCGCGATCTCGATCGGCGACATCTTCGGCAAGTTGGGCGGGCGGACCAAAACCCGCCGGCTCACGGTCGAGGATTCTCACGAGCTTCTCGTCAATGAAGAATCCGACAAGCTGCTGGATAACGATCAGCTGGTCCAGGAATCAGTCAATGCCGTCGAGAATAACGGCATCGTATTTCTCGATGAGATCGACAAGATCTGCGTGCGCGACGGCCGCACCGGCGGCGACGTTTCGCGCGAAGGCGTGCAGCGCGATCTGTTGCCGCTGATCGAAGGAACTACGGTTTCGACCAAACACGGCGCGGTCAAGACCGACCACATTCTGTTCATCGCCTCGGGCGCGTTCCACATCGCCAAGCCTTCGGATCTGTTGCCGGAATTACAGGGCCGGCTGCCGATCCGGGTGGAATTGGCGGCGCTGACCCGCGACGACATGCGCCGGATCCTGACCGAACCAGAGGCATCGCTGATCAAACAATATGTCGCGCTGATGGGCACCGAAGGGGTGACACTGGATGTCACCGACGGCGCCATCGACGCACTCGCCGACATCGCGGTCGCGGTCAACTCGAGCGTTGAGAATATCGGCGCTCGGCGTTTGCAGACGGTGATGGAACGGGTGCTCGATGAGATTTCGTTTGCCGCGCCCGACCGCCATGGCGAGACGATTCAGATCGATGCCGAGTACGTCCAGAAGCACGTCGGCGATCTCGCCAAAAACGCCGATTTAAGCCGCTTTATCCTGTAAATACCCAGGCTGGATCCGCCGCGAAACCGCGTTGCACCTCGCGCATCCGCCGTGTGATAGTGCGCGCGGAGATTCGGAGCTGGGTCCGGAGCGCTGGATGAATCTGCGTGTGCGGGACGATCCCTGGCGGCTGATGCTGGCCATGAACGCCGCCGTCCTGATTGGGTTGTTTGTTTACAAGCTCACGCGCGAACCCTACGTCCCCTACATTCATCTTCTGGTCGATTATCATTTCGGCTTTACCAAGCGCGCGCTGATCGGCGCCACGACATCGCTATTCGTAGAGAAAGTCCCGGTGTGGCTGGTATTCGCGCTGGCTGGCGCGGTCTGGCTGGTTACGGCAGGTCTCTTCATCAAGCTGTTCCGCCGGACCTTCGGCTGGGGCCATGAGCAAATGCCGCTGCTGGTGTTCATGGCCGGCTCGCCGTTCTTTCTCAAGAACTTCATGCATACCCTCGGGCACTTCGACATCTACGGCTGTGTGCTCGCACTCGGGCTGTTGCTGGCGCCGGCAGGCTCCGTTGTATTTGTCATGCTCGCAGCACTTGGGTCGATCATCCTGGTTCTGATCCACCACATTCATCTGCTGATGTATGTGCCAACGATCGGGGCCATCGTGGTGCTGCGTCATTATTTGCCGCAGGGGTTTAATCGCCTAAACGTAACCGTCGGCATCGCCACGGCGGTGTGCGTTGGACTGTTGTTCTTATCGGCGCAATTCTACGGAACCAATGCCGTGCCGGAGGCGGAGTTCGTCAGATATCTCCAAAGCCGTATGGCCGACCCCACCCGAACCGATCTGTTGAGCTTCAGTTACATCTGGTATCAGCCGCTTTCGAAGGAAGTCTCGGAGACATGGCAGCACCTGCCCTCCAATATCCTGGGCATTCCGGTGTTTGCAGTGCTGATCTGGCTGCACGCGCCGTTACTGAATTACTTTGTCAGGTCGATTCGCGCGGTCTCAGACGAATTTCATCGGCGCATGGTCATCGCGGTCATAGCCTTAGTGAGCGCCGGCTATATGATCATATTCGCGATCGTGTTCGATTACTCGCGATGGATTTCGAACTGGGCGGTATGCATGTTCTTGATTCTGCATGCGGTCAAAATGCTGCCTGCCTCAAAATCAGTGCCGCTGGTCTCGACGAACGATCGAAAAACCCACCTGCTCGGCTGGATCGTGACCCTGATTCCGCGCGTCGGGATCGTCAGACCGTTCTGAGCCTTTAATTTCTCGCTCGCCTGATCCGCACGTAAAGCGCGCCTTCGCCGCCATGGCCGATATGGGCTTGTTCAAAACCGACGACCAGGGAACGGAATTCCGGCAAAGCCAGCCATTGCGGCACCTGGCGGCGCAGTACGCCGCGCTCGGATTCGGCTCCGATTTTGCCTTTTCCGGTGATAACCAGCACGAAACTCAGGCCGTTGCTGTGCGCGCGATGCAAGAAGCCCGACAGCTCCCGGTAGGCCCGCGTCTGCGTCATGCCGTGCAGATCGAGGCGGGCGTCGATTTGTTTTTTCCCGCGTGACAGGTGCGCGCGCTCGCGGCGGGCGAGCGGCGCCAGCGGCGGCGGCGCGGGCCTCTGCGAAATCTTATCAGAGGTAAATGGCTTCAGGGATGATTCGGCCAGCTTCACCGCTGCCGGACCATCCGCAGCATGGGAATTAGCCTGCGCCTTTGTCGCGCCCGGCTTTTTCCGGAGTGGCTTGGTGTCTTTGGCGACGCTCTCCCAAAGCGCGCGCTCTTCCTCGCTCAAGCTGCGCCTGCGGCGTGCGGCTGCCGGCAAATCCGGAGGCGGGGTTGAGGAACGTTTCATGGGTTGCGGCGGTGACGATGAGAGCGGCGGTAGCGAAGCGCCTCGTGGATTTGTTGAATGTTCGGCCGGGCTTCCGGCAACGGGATTGGTATTGCGGCAGCCGTTTGCGTGGCCGAAGCTTGCGCCGCGGCTGCTGCGGGTACCGCAGGCGCCGCGACAGAGTTGACCGTGGGCTCGGTCCTTTTGGCCTCGTTTACGCCAGGGGCGGCCGAGGCCTGAGCCGGCGCCGGCCCGTTCTTCTCTTGCTGATGCTTTGGAGGGTAAATTTCAGGAAACAGCTTTGCGATGTTCTCTGATGGTCTTGGGTCCGGCAGCGGCATCTTGCGGCCTCGCCGCACCGGATCGAGGGTCTTCGGCACCAGCATGACAAACCGCATGTTGTGCCGGAGCCGCCCCGACACCTTTCCCGCATCGCTGCCGGCCCCGAAATAAAGATCTGCCCGTGCAGGACCGACAATCGCGGAGCCTGTGTCCTGCGCGATCATGAGCCGGCGGAACGGCGTGCGCGATTGCTCCGATTCGATCGGCAGTTCGCCCTCGATAAAGAACGGCGTGCCATACACATGCAGCGCCCGATCGACCGCAATCGAGCGGCCCGGCGTCAGCGGAACACCCTGCGCGCCTACCGCTTCATCCTTGTCCGACAGCGACACCTCGCGGAAGAACACGTACGAGCGGTTCTGCCGGCGCAGTTCGTTGGCACCGTCAGGATTTTGCTCCATCCACTCCCTGATCTTCTGCATCGACATCTGCTCTTTAGGGATGAGGCCGCGATCGATCAGGATGCGGCCCACCGCTGTATATGGATAGCCGTTATGCGCGTCGTAATTGATGCGGAGCGTCGGGCCATCCTCGATCCGCACTCGCGCCGAGCCCTGGATTTGCGCGAACAGCAAATCAGTCTGATTCTTCAGCCAGCAGATTTCGAGTCCCCGGCCGGCGATTGCGCCGTCCTCGATTTCGGCACGATCGTAATAGGGCACAAGCTTGCGACGACCGATCTTGCGAAACACTTGCCCTTTGTTGGGCAACGAAGCGTCTTGCTTGAAGCCGCGGACAAACAAATTGGAGGGACGCCGATAAACCGGCACGCTGTAGACCTCGGTGCGCGTTCGCGAGCCGTCGATCACGGGCTCGTAGTAGCCGGTGACGAAACCCTCGTCCTCCCCGACCCGAGAGATCCGCAACGGCAGAAAATGCTCTTCGAAAAAGCTCCGCGCTTTGGCGTCATCCCAGATGCGGGCCGCTTTGGCCGCGCGGCAGGGAACGCGCAACGAGACGCCCAGGGCTTTGGGATCGGCGGGCGGTTGTTGCTCGGCGGATATCGGCTTGCAGCTTAAGCGAAAGGCTTTGTAGGCCTGTAAATGATCGTCCTGATTCCAGCCTTCGACATTCGCCCAGGCGAGCGGGGCATATTGGCCGCCGCTGATTTGGAGCGGCGCCTCAGGACGAGGGTAAGGCAGATGCCTATGCTCGGTCGGCGGGATGTCTTCAGCACCGGCGGGATGGCTGGCAGGCGCGGCAATTGCGGCGAACGGAGCCAGCAGCAGCACGAGGCCCACGGCACGAGACCCCGCGGCGTATCCTCTGGCGCCAACTGCCTTAGTGAGCGCTTCCCGTGCCAACCAGCTTCCAGTTCGGATCGCGTGAGCTCGTGTCGCGGGCGAATGTCCAAACATCGGTGATATCGCTGACCTTATCCGGATTGCCATCGACAATCGTTCCGGCCTTGTCGCGGGTAACCGAAATCATCTGTGACACGAAGCGAACGGTCAGTTGCGCGGCTTTATCGCGGGCTTCGGCGCCGACAAGCTCGGCCTTGTCGATCGAAACGAAGCGGGTTTCGGTCTTTTGCTCGTGCTTTTCGCGATCCCTGATCACGGCCTCGAAACTCTCATAGACCTCGGAGGACAACAGATCTTTCAGCGCGCGGCGATCGCCGTTGGCGAACGCAAGCACGATCATCTCATAGGCGCTGCGTGCGCCACTGAGAAAGTGCCGCGGATCGAACGAAGGATCCTGCGCCGCGATGGCGTCCAGTCCCTGCGCTACCGGCGTGCCGGGTTCGGCCACACCCTTCCAGCGTTCGGTAGGTGGCGCGACCTCGGCCGAGGGCGCCAGCGGTGACTGGTCGATCACCGTACCGGGTATCGGAACCACATTGTTGTCCTGCGCGCCCTGCACAATGTTGCGCGCGGCGCGATCATAGGGCGGCCGCTCGTTTCCGGTGCGCTGTCCGAGGACATTGCGCAGGCGCAGGAAGATGAAGACCGCGAGCGCCAGGAAGATGATGGTGTAAATGTCCACGTCGCTTTCGCTTTCTGGTCTGCGCCGGCAACGGGTCCGGCGGTAGAGCGTTCCCTCAGGGAACGGCAGAGATTACATCATGATGGTCTGCGGCATGTAGGCACTGAACTTGGCCTGGCCAATGACGTGGTCTGGCATGGAAAGCCATGCCGGTGGAAAAGGCTAGGCCGGTGCTCTCGCCGGTTGCCACAGCTCAAATTGTAGCGCGTTTTCGGGGCGGGTGGAAACCCCCGATCATGGCTGGAAACGGCGTGTATTCAACAATTTAGGGTGTGAAATGGCTGAAGATGAGCGCTATTTGCCACGCGAGCCGATGCGCGGGGCAGTAGCGGGGCATGCCACACTCCATTGTCATCCTTGTGGAGTGAGGCGGGGCTATGATAGCCACTCGCCCCAAGAACGCATGTTTGGCAGCTCACGTATGAATTCAGCCGCGATCATGCTCGCCGCTCGCATGAAAACGCTCCAGGAGACACTTCCATGACCAATGGCAACGGCGCGCCTCCCGAAGCGGCCCCTCCTCCTCAGCTCAACGTGCTGGCGCAGTACACCAAGGACCTGTCGTTCGAGAATCCAAACGCGCCCAGTTCGCTTGCACCGCAGGGACAGCAGCCCGCGATCAACATCCAGATCAACGTCAGCGCCAACAATATCGCCGAGAACGAATTCGAAGTGACGCTTTCGGTAGAAGGCAAAGCTGAAAATGCCGGCAAGGTGATGTTCAGTTTTGATCTGGCTTACGCCGGAGTATTCCGGATTGTGAACGTGCCCAAGGAGAACCTGCATCCGCTGGTGATGATCGAATGTCCCCGGCTGCTGTTCCCGTTCGCCCGTGAGATCATTGCGACCTCGGTGCGCGATGGCGGCTTTCCGCCGCTGATGCTCGATCCAGTCGATTTCGTTGGGCTCTACCGCCAGAACCTCGAACGGCAGGCTGCCGCCCAGGCTGCGCAGGTCAAGCCAAGCTAACGGCTACACGCCCAGGAATTCGTTCCAGATCGGCTTGTCTCCGAGCGTGGCGACGAAGGCTCGATGCGCAATGCGGTCTTCATCGGTAAGACGCGGCGCCAGCGGCGCCTCGCGTTGCCGCCTTGGCATTTCGCCATACCCGCTGATACGAATGTCCCTGGATTCGGCAGCCAGGATCAGTTGCGACTGCCGGGCCCCGATGAGATCGATATAGACCTCCGCCAGAAGCTCGGCATCGAGCAACGCGCCGTGTTTGGTGCGGCGCGAATTGTCGATCGCGTAGCGCGAACACAGATCGTCAAGACGGTTCGACACGCCTGGATGCTTGCGCCGCGCCAGCAGCAGCGTGTCGACCAGCCGGTCGCGGGCGATGGGCGCCCGTTTGATGCGGTCGAGCTCGGAGTTGATGAAGCTGATATCGAACGAGGCGTTGTGAATTATCAGCGGCGCATCGGCGATGAATTCGAGAAAGTCCTCCACCACCTGCGCAAACAGCGGCTTGTCGGCGAGAAATTCGCTGGAAAGTCCGTGCACCGCGAACGCCTCCGCCGGCATGTCGCGTTCAGGGTTGATATGGCGGTGGAAGGTCTGGCCGGTCGGCATGCGATTGAAAATCTCGATGCAGCCGATTTCAACCAGTCGATCCCCGCGTAGCGGATCGAGGCCGGTGGTTTCGGTGTCGAGAACTATTTCGCGCATGAACTACAGACCGCACACGAATCAGGATCGTCGTTGCGGCAGTTTAACAGCCTGTTCCAGAATGTCGCGGATTCGCGCGCGAACGGGGTCAAGCCCGTGCGATGTATCCACCACGAAATCAGCTCGTTTGCGCTTTTCCGAATCGGGCAGCTGCCGCGCCAGGATGGCGTCGAGCTTTTCGCCGGTCATGTTGTCGCGCGCCAGTATTCGCTCGCGCTGGACTTCGGGGCTCGTCGTGACCACCACCACGGCATCCACCCTGTTCTCACCTCCCGTTTCGTACAGCAAGGGCACATCGACTACGGCCACCGGCGCACCAGACCGCTCGGCCTGGTCCAGGAATTTCTTGCGCGAGGCCCCCAGCATCGGATGAACTATTCTCTCCAGTTGCTTCATGGCGGCCGGATCGTGCACCACGAGCGCCGACAGACGCGCGCGATCGACCTTGCCATCCACCGTCGTCCCCGGAAATGCCGCCT
>VAZS01000241.1 GCA_005884855.1 Alphaproteobacteria bacterium
CGCGCCGGATCATCGACAAGGACGAAGCCGTCGAGCTCCTCACCGCGACGCTGCCGGATCTCGATGGCGGCGAAGTACGCGAGCGTCTGTCATCGAAGAAAGGTTTCGTCTGGCTGAAGCGTGAGATCACGCCGCTGCAGCAGCAGGAAATTCGCCGCCTCGGCATTCCCGGCATCGGTTTCCTGCGTGAGAACAAGCGCGTCTATCCTACCGGCAACGAAGTGGCGCATCTGATCGGGCTGGTCAACATCGACAACCAGGGCATCGCGGGCATGGAGAAGTGGCTCGACAGCAACGGCCTGGCCGATCTGCATCGCGCCGGCTTTGCCACCGATCGGCTGCAGCGGCCTGTGGAATTGTCGGTCGACCTGCGCGTCGAGCACGCGCTTCGCGACGAGCTTCTCAAGGCCAAGGAAAAGTACAAGGCCAAGGCGGCCTCCGGTCTCGTCTCCAACGTCAAGACCGGCGAGATCGTGGCGATGGTGTCGGTTCCGGATTTCGATCCCAACAGCCCCAAAGAGGCGCACGATCCCGATCGCATCAATCGGTTGACGACCGGCGTTTACGAGATGGGATCGACCTTCAAGGCGTTCACGCTGGCGATGGCGCTGGATTCCGGCAAGGCCGATCTGAACTCGATGTGGGACGCCCGCGGCCCACTGCACTACGGCAAATTCACCATCCATGACGATCACGCGCTGGGGCGCATGATCAACATGAAAGAGGTGTTTCACTACTCCTCCAACGTCGGTGCGGCGCGCATCGCGCTGTCGCAGGGCGTCGAGGCACACAAGGCCTTTCTGCGCAAATTGGGACAGCTTGATCGGTTGCGCACTGAATTGCCGGAGAGTGCCTCGCCTATCATGCCGAAACGCTGGTCCGAATTGAACACGGTGACGATTGCATTCGGGCACGGCATGGCGGTGGCGCCGCTGACCTCCGAGAAGATGCGATTTCTGATGCGGCTGAATGCGGAGATCGGCACGGCGAAGAAGGCCGACGTCAAAGGTTATTACATCGGCGGCAAGACCGGCACGGCCGAAAAAGTCATCAACGGCCACTACGTCAAGAAGCGCGTGCTCAACGCGTTCACCGCGATCCTGCCCGCCGATAATCCCCGCTACCAGATTCTGATCATGTTGGATGAGCCGCAGCCGCTCAAGGAAACCTTCGGTTTCATCACGTCCGGCTGGAACGCGGTGCCGACCGGCGGCAGCGTGATAGCCCGCATCGCACCCCTTCTTGGCATCGAGCCGCGTTTCGACCTGCCGCCGTCCGACCGCCTTATTCTTGCGGCATCGAGGACAACCCAGTAAGGCCTTACAGCAGTGCCGCCGATTGAAGTTCCTGCGACGGTTGCCTCGAACTGCGGCGGTCGAATTACAGAGTTGCCATTGCCCCATTCGCGAAATTCAGCAGAAGGTGGCGCGAAGCATCGCGAACTCCGGATACCGAGCGTTGGCGGCGGCCGGACTGGAAGATCATGAGACTTCGCGACCTGTTCAGCGACGATGCCATGATCGAGCCGCGGGCGGAAACGGCCGAGGTGTCGGGGCTTGCCACGGATAGCCGCGCGGTCAGGCCTGGCGAGGTGTTCTTCGCGCTGGCCGGCAGCAAAACCGATGGGGCGCGCTTTATCGACCAGGCGATTGCCTCAGGTGCGGTGGCGGTAGCAAGCGATCATCCGCCGCAAGGCCCGTCCCGCGTACCGTTTGTCACCACGCCCAATCCGCGCCGCGCGCTGGCGTTGGCCGCGGCAAAATTCTATCCACGGCAGCCTGCCACTATCGCAGCCATCACCGGGACCAGCGGCAAGACTTCGGTCGCAGCGTTCACCCGGCAGATCTGGCAGCGGCTCGGTCAGGAATCGGCGAGCATAGGCACCATTGGCCTGGTGTCGCCGAAGCGCACCGTTTACGGATCGCTGACGACGCCGGATCCGATTGCGCTGCATCGGCAACTGGACGAAATCGCGCGCGAGGGCGTCACGCATCTGGCGCTTGAGGCCTCATCGCATGGCCTCGATCAGTATCGGCTGGACGGCGTGCGCATCAGTGCCGGCGGCTTCACCAATCTGTCGCGCGATCACATGGATTACCATCCCGATGTCGCGCACTATCTTGCCGCCAAGCTGAGGCTGTTCCGTGATCTCGTCGCTTCCGATGGCACTGCTGTGATCGCGGCGGATCACGATTGTTCGCAGGCGGTGATGGAGGAGGCGCGCAGGCGCGGATTGCGGATTGTCGCGGTCGGCCGGAACGGGGTCGGCGCAGGCGAGGGGATTGGTCTGCTCGAGGCCGAGATCGATGGCTACGCGCAGAAACTCACGCTGGAACATCGCGGACGCAGGCATGCGGTTCGGTTGCCGCTGGTCGGCGAATTCCAGATCGAGAATGCACTTGTCGCGGCCGGCCTCGCCATCGGCACCGGCAGCGAGCCCCAAGCGGTATTTGCCGAACTTGCATTTCTTGAAGGCGCCAGGGGCCGGATTGAGCGGGTCGCCGAGCGCAACGGCGCACCCATCTTCATCGATTACGCGCATAAACCTGACGCGCTGGCTAAAGCGCTGCAGGCACTTAGACCTTACGCCCGCCGCAAGCTCGTTGTGGTGTTCGGCGCCGGCGGTGACCGCGATGCCGGCAAACGTCCCCTGATGGGAGCGATTGCCGCCGAAAATGCCGACAACGTTATCGTCACAGATGACAATCCGCGCAGCGAAAATCCGGAAACGATTCGCGCCGCCATCCTGAGCGCTGCGAAAGGCGCCAAAGAGATCGCCGACCGCGCCGAAGCGATCCGCGCCGCGATTACCGCGCTGCAGCCGGGCGATGCGCTGTTGATCGCCGGCAAAGGACATGAGACCGGACAGATCGTCGGTGATCGCACCTTGCCGTTCAGCGATCATGACGCGGTTGCGGCAGCGCTTGCTCCGAGGGTTGCATGAGCGCGGCGCCGTTGTGGACGATTGCCGAAGTGGCTCGGGCATTAAGCCTGCCAGGAACATTTCCTGAAACAAGCATCGACTTCGTCACGCAGGACAGCCGGCTGGTGAAGCCGGGAAGTTTGTTCGTTGCGTTGAGCGGAACGCCAAGCGGAGGTTTCGTATCGAGTTTTGCCAGTGCGCGCGACGGATGGCAGTTTGCCGCAAATGCCGAAGCGGCGGGCGCGGTCGCGATGATTGTCCCGCACAGGATTGAAGGCGTAAGCGTGTCTCAGTTGGTGGTAAAGGATACTCTACTGGATGGGTTATGGGCCTTGGCCCGAGCGGGGCGCGCGCGATTCAAAGGCCCGGTCATCGGGCTGACCGGCAGCGCGGGCAAAACGAGCACCAAAGAATTCATCGCGGCCTATCCCCAGTCGTATGCCAGCCCGAGCAGTTTCAACAATTTCTGGGGCGTGCCTCTGACGCTATGCAATGCCAACCCAGAAGCGAGCGTGTGGGTGGTCGAAATGGGAATGAATCAGGCTGGCGAGATTTCCCGCTTGAGTGATTTGACAAAGCCGACTGTCGCCACCGTCGTAAACGTGCAGCCGGTGCATCTGGAGAAGCTCGGCGGCCTGGAAGCGATCCGGCACGAGAAAGTAAGCATCGCGCGGGGCTTGCCAAAGGACGGCATTCTGGTTTTGGCGGCGGGAATCGATGCGCCGGAATGGAACGGCAAAATCATTCGCTTTGGGCAGGCATCCGAAGTGCGCGAGCTGAAACATATATCCACCGGCGAAAGCTGGCAGGTCGAGGCTGACGTCTGCGGCAGGCAGATTACGTTTACGTTGACGCCCGGAGCGCCGCACCGCCTGCAGAATGCATTGGCGGCACTGGCCTCGGTTCACGCCGCCGGCCTCGATGAGGTGGCCCTGGCGAGAAAACTGGGCAATGTCGGCGTGATGAGCGGACGCGGCGTAGAGCAAAGCGCCGGAGGCGCCATCCTCATTGACGACAGCTTCAACGGGAACCCGGCCAGCATGGTCGCAGCGCTGGACAGCCTGAAGGCGCGGCCGATGAGCAATGGACGGCGTATCGCCATTTTGGGCGACATGCTGGAGCTTGGCCTCGAGTCGCCAGCCTATCACCAAGCATTGGCCAAACATCTGTCGGGAATTGATGGCGTTTATTGCGTAGGTCCATTGATGCGTCATCTCTACGAACTGCTCCCGGACGGCAAAGGCCTCGGCTGGCATGAAGATCCTGCAACGCTTCAACCTGTGGAAATCGCCGCCTTGCTCAGGGGCGGCGACGTCGTTGTGGTCAAGGGCAGCAAGAAGATGTTCTGGGTAAACAAGTTCGTGCCAAGGCTTGTGGCCGCCTTGCAGGCAAAGGCGTAAACAAGTTCAAAGTGCACGACGCTGGGACGGTCTTCCCAGAGGCAAGCGGGGCGGCTATGCGGACACGGCGGATAGCGCAGACAGTTGCAGCGATTCGCGCCAGCGATGGGTTGCTCCTCAAAGAACCGCTCTCGGCTCGAACATGAATATGATTTTTAATGCGCCGGGAAAGCGCGCTTCAGACTAAACTCAGAGCCGCCACGGCATGGGGCGAATGGATGTTTTACTGGCTGATTGACCTTTCCAACACCGTTCCCGGCATGGGCGTGTTCCGATCGTTTCTGAACGTGTTTCGCTACATCACGTTCCGAACCGGCGGGGCGATGGTCACCGGCGCATTGTTCGTGTTTCTGTTCGGTCCCTGGATCATCGATCACCTGCGGCTTCGCCAGGGCAAGGGCCAGCCGATTCGCAGTGACGGTCCGCAATCTCATCTGGTTTCCAAGAAGGGCACGCCGACCATGGGCGGGCTGATGATCCTGTCCGGACTGGTGGTCTCGACCCTGCTATGGGCCAATCCACTCAATCCCTATGTCTGGATTGTGCTCGCAGTAACGCTCGGTTTCGGCTTCGTCGGTTTCTACGACGATTATCTGAAAGTCACACAACAGAACCATGATGGTTTCGCCGGCCGCATCCGGCTTGCGATCGAAGCGGTGATCGCGCTCGTCGCCTGCTACGCGCTGGTCCGGCTCGGACGCGACCCGTTCTCAACTTCGCTGGTGATTCCTTTTTTCAAGGACATCGCCCTGAATTTCGGATGGTTCTTTATCGTGTTCGGGGCGTTCATCATTGTTGGCGCGGGTAACGCCGTCAACCTCACCGACGGTCTCGACGGTCTCGCGATCGTACCCGTCATGATCGCAGCCGCGAGCTTCGGCCTGATCGCCTATCTCGTCGGCAATGCGGTGTTTTCGGATTACCTGCAGATCAGTTACGTTGCCGGTACCGGCGAACTCGCGGTGCTGTGCGGGGCGGTACTGGGCGCGGGACTTGGATTCCTCTGGTTCAATGCGCCGCCGGCCTCCATCTTCATGGGCGACACAGGCTCGCTTGCGCTCGGCGGCATGATCGGCTCGATCGCGGTAGCGGTCAAACACGAGATCGTGCTGGCGGTGATCGGGGGGTTGTTCGTGCTGGAAGCCGTCTCGGTGATCGTGCAGGTGGTTTCGTTCAAGCTCACCGGCAAACGCGTGTTTCGCATGGCGCCGATTCATCATCACTTCGAGCAACTGGGCTGGACCGAACCGCAAATCGTGATCCGGTTCTGGATCATCTCGGTGATGCTGGCGCTTGCCGGCCTCTCGACGCTGAAACTGCGGTGATTATTTGATCCCCGTCACCTCCTTTGCGGGCAAGACGGTTGCGGTGTTCGGGCTCGGCGGCTCCGGGCTCGCGAGCTGTTACGCGCTGAAAGCGGGCGGCGCTGAAGTGATCGCCAGCGATGACGGGGTCGACAAACTCGCCGAAGCCGCGCGGGCCGGGTTCATCACCGCGGATTTGCGCAAGGTATCGTGGGCAAATTTCGCGGCGCTGGTGTTGACGCCGGGCGCGCCACTTACTCATCCGGCGCCGCACTGGACCGTACTCGCGGCGCAACAGGCTGGTGTCGAGGTGATCGGGGACATCGAACTGTTTTGCCGGGAGAGGGTTCGCCACGCGCCGGATTCGCCATTCGTCGCGATTACCGGCACCAACGGCAAATCGACCACGACCGCGCTGATCGCGCATCTGATGCGGGTTGCCGGTTACGACACCCAGATGGGCGGCAACATCGGCACCGCGATCCTCTCACTGGAGCCGCCGCGCATCGGGCGGGTGCATGTGATCGAGATGTCGTCCTATCAGATCGATCTTGCGCCATCGCTCGATCCTCTGGTCGGCATCCTGCTCAATATCAGCGAGGATCACATCGATCGCCATGGCACGCTCGAGCATTATGCAGCGGTCAAGGAGCGTCTGGTGGCCGGCGTCCAGAAACAGGGGACCGCCATCGTCGGCGTCGACGACGGCTGGAGCCGCAACACCGCCGATCGGATCGAGCGGGCCGGTCAGCGCGTGGTGCGGGTGTCGGTGAAAAACCCGCTTCCGGACGGGATCTACGTCGAGCGTGAAACCATCTGGCGCGCTTCCGGCGGCGCCCGCACCGAGGTCGCCCGGATAGGCGGGATCGGATCGTTGCGCGGCCTGCACAACGCCCAGAATGCAGCCTGCGCTTCGGGTTGCGCTTTGGCGCTCGGGCTGTCGCTTGAAACGCTGCAAAACGGCTTGCGCAGCTTTCCAGGACTGGCCCATCGCATGGAACAGGTGGGTAAGCGCGGCAAGGTGCTGTTCGTCAATGATTCCAAAGGCACCAATGCGGATGCGGCGGCGCATGCGCTGTCGTCCTTCCCCGACATTTTCTGGATCGCGGGCGGCAAGCCGAAGCTCGGCGGCATCACAGGCTTGAGCGAATACTTTCCGCGCATCCGCAAGGCTTATCTGATCGGGGAAGCGGCCGAGGAATTTGCGCGCACGCTCGGCGATTCCGTGCCGCACGAGATCTCGGAAACGCTCGAGGTCGCGGTTGCCAATGCGGCGCGCGAGGCGGAAGCATCGGGACTTGCCGATCCGGTAGTGCTGCTCTCGCCGGCCTGCTCGTCGTTCGACCAGTACCGCAACTTCGAAATCCGAGGCACTCGGTTTCGCGAACTTGTCACCGCGCTGCCGGGCGTCAAGCCGGTGGTGTGATGTCGCACACCAAGCCGCGCACGAAATCGTCATCATCCGCCAAGGCGGATGATCCGGTATTCCGAGGCCTCGTGGCTCAATCATTGGGTCCGCAACGTACTGGATACCCTTTCGCGGGTATGAGACTCCTGCGCGCAGGGACGAATTTGTTTAACCGGATCAATGTGATTTGGGCTGTCCAGTCCCATTTGCAAAAATAAAACCGTTCCCGCTTCACCCAAATCAAAATTATAAGCGCGCCATCCCGTCCCGCATGAGGGGCGTATCGCGATCGTCACGGACGTTGGGCACGGGATGCGGTGGACGCGAAGGCAGCGCTGACGAACGGTGCTGACGCGGACGGCGAAGTCGTGTGGTTCTGACGCCTCGACGCTGGCGTCAAGTTAGCGGAGGCAACTTCGCTAACGACGGTGACAAAAAAGCCCGATCACCGGGAAGATCACGAAGGAAACCGTTAAAACCATTGCGTGCGGGAATGCCGGGTTGATCCGGTGAACCTGTGGTGACTACCTCGTGT
>VAZS01000242.1 GCA_005884855.1 Alphaproteobacteria bacterium
TGCGCTTAACAAGATCCTCAAGGACGTCGTGACCAAGAGCCAGCAGATGCTGGGCTTCGATTCCAACTACGTGCCCGGCTGGGACTGTCACGGCCTGCCGATCGAGTGGAAGATCGAGGAAGAGAACTACCGCGCCAAGGGCAAGACGAAGCCGGACTTCCGGGATTCCGGAGCAATGGTGGCATTCCGGAAAGAATGCCGCGCTTACGCCGGGCATTGGCTCAATGTGCAGCGGGAGGAATTCAAGCGGCTCGGCATCATCGGTGACTGGGATCACCCCTACGCGACCATGGATTATTTCGCGGAAGCCCAGATCGCGCGCGAGCTGATGAAATTCGCCGCCAACGGCACGCTCTACCGCGGCTCCAAACCTGTGATGTGGAGCGTGGTGGAAAAGACCGCGCTGGCGGAAGCCGAAGTCGAATACGAGGACTACACGAGCGATACGGTCTGGGTGAAGTTTCCGGTTTCTGGATACGCCGATCGCGCGGAAAACACCTCCGTCATGCCCGGGCTTGACCCGGGCATCCACGACTTACTTAACGTAGACGTGGATGGCCGAGACAAGCCCGGCCATGACGGAAAACTAAGTATTGTCATCTGGACCACCACGCCCTGGACGCTGCCGGGCAACCGCGCCATCAGCTTCTCCTCAAAAATCGTTTACGGCCTCTATCGTGTGACCGACTCGCCTGCGGACAACTGGGCAAAGACCGGCGCTCTCCTGATTTTGGCCGACGCCCTCGCGGAATCGGTACTCAAACAGGCGCGCGTGGCCGGCTACGAAAGGCTCGGCGAAGTGCCGGCGGCGGCGCTCGCGACCATGGAATGCGCCCACCCGCTGGCGGGCCTTTCCGGCGGATATGAATTCCGCGTCCCAGTGCTCGAAGGCGAGCACGTTACCGACGACACCGGCACCGGTTTCGTCCACACCGCGCCCGGCCATGGCCGCGAGGACTTCGACGTCTGGACCGCGAACGCACGCGCGCTGGAAGCGCGCGGCATCAACACCGCGATCCCCTACACCGTCGACGAGAACGGCGCGTTCACCGATCAAGCACCCGGCTTCACGGGAAAACGGGTCATCAACGACAAGGGCGAAAAGGGCGACGCCAACGACGCCGTGATCAAGGCATTGATCGAGACCGGCATGCTGCTGGCACGCAGCCGGCTCAAGCATCAATATCCGCATTCCTGGCGCTCCAAGAAACCGGTGATCTTCCGCAACACGCCGCAATGGTTCATCGCGATGGATAAGGAAATCGCGGACCACGGCAAAGCCAAGCCCGGCGACACCCTGCGCGCGCGCGCGCTTCGCGCGATCTCGGTTACTCAGTGGGTGCCGCAGTCCGGTGAAAACCGCATCAACGGCATGATCAACAGCAAGCCCGATTGGGTGATCTCGCGGCAACGCGCCTGGGGCGTGCCGATCGCGGTGTTCATCCGCGAAAATAAGGACGGCTCCGCGGAGATCCTGCAGGACGACGCCGTCAACAAGCGCATCGCGGAGGCCTTCGAACAGGAAGGCGCCGATGCGTGGTACATGGACGGCGCCCGTGAACGCTTCCTCGGCTCGCTTGCAAACGAAAAATGGAAGAAAATCGACGACATCTGCGACGTCTGGTTCGACTCCGGGTCGACGCACGCATTCGTGCTGGAGGACCCCGTGCACTTTCCGGGGCTAGCCGGCATCAAGCGCAAGGTCGATGGCGGCAATGATACCGTGATGTATCTGGAAGGCTCCGACCAGCACCGCGGTTGGTTTCAATCCTCTCTGCTTGAAAGCTGCGGCACGCGCGGCCGCGCTCCCTTCGACGTCGTGCTCACCCACGGGTTCACGCTTGATGAGAACGGCCGCAAGATGTCCAAGTCGATCGGCAACACCGTCGAGCCGCAGAAGGTGATGGCGCAATCCGGCGCCGACATCCTCAGACTCTGGGTGTGCGCCACCGACTATGCGGACGACCAGCGCATCGGGCCGGAAATCCTCAAGAACACTATCGAGACTTACCGCAAGCTGCGCAATTCGGTCCGCTGGATGCTCGGCACGCTGCACCATTTCAAGCCGGATGATGCTATCGCGCATGCCGACATGCCCGAACTGGAGCGGCTGATGCTGCATCAGCTCGCCGCACAGGCCGAGATCGTGCGCAAGGCTTACACGGAGTACGATTACAAGACCGTGGTCGCGAGCCTCTCCGCATTCATGAACAGCGAACTGTCGGCGTTCTATTTCGATATCCGCAAGGACACACTGTATTGCGATCCGCCGTCGTCGTTGGCGCGGAAGGCGGCGCTCACCGCCATCGATATCATCTGCGACGCAATCCTGAAATGGTTCGCGCCGGTACTGAGCTTCACCTGTGACGAGGCCTGGCGGCTCTACAAGCCGGACGCCGAGCCCTCGGTGCATCTGACGTTGTTGCCGGAAGGGCTTGAACAATTTCGCTATGACACGCTGGCTGCTAAATGGGAGACCATCCGCGAGGTCCGCCGTGTGGTAACTGGCGCGTTGGAGGTCGAGCGCGCGGCCAAGCGGATCGGCTCGTCACTCGAAGCCTCGCCGCTGGTTTACGTCTCCGACAAGAAGATTTTCGACACGCTGTTCGATATCGATTTGGCCGAGGTCTGCATCACCTCGAACGCCATGGCGAGCAATGCCGATGCGCCGGCCGATGCGTTCCGCTTGAACGAGGTCCCCGGCGTCGCTGTCGTCGTCGAGAAAGCCGTCGGCACCAAGTGCGCGCGGTCCTGGAAAATACTCCCGACCGTCGGCAGCGACCCCGAATTCCCTGATGTCTCGCCGCGCGACGCGCAAGCCTTGCGCGAATGGAAGACGCTCGGGATCAGCGTCTAACATCGATCGTCGTCCCTGCGAACGCAGGGACCCACAACCACACGTTGCCCGAAAATGGACGAAGGCAGATGACCGCGAGTCTTTCAAACAACATCCGACGCGGCGCATGGGTCCCTGCGTGCGCAGGAACGACAGCGCGTTGTGCGGCAATGGCTTGGTCATGACCTCGCAGCTCCGCCCTGGCGTGATCGCCGCCGTCGTCGCACTGGTGCTCGATCAGGTGAGCAAACTATGGCTGCTGTTCGTGTTCGACCTCGCCCGGCGCGGCGCAGTCAAGCTCACCCCGTTTTTCGATGTCGTGCTGGCCTGGAATGTCGGGATCAGTTTCGGATGGTTTCAGAGCGACAGCCAGGTCGCCCAGCTCGCGCTGATGGCCATCAAAGCAGTGGCGGTGATCGTGCTGGCGATCTGGATGGCGCGTTCGCGCACCAGGCTCGCCACCATCGCTCTCGGCCTGATCATCGGCGGTGCCATCGGCAACGCGATTGACCGCTTTGCCTATGGTGCGGTGCTCGATTTCGCGCTGTTACACGTCGAGATCGGGGGAAAACCGTTCAATTGGTACGTGTTTAACGTCGCCGATGTGGCGATTGTTGCCGGGGTAGCCGCCCTGCTGTATGACTCCTTCCTGGGGGAACCCGCCGCAAAAGCGCCCTGATCCCGGCTGATAGGACGCTTTGGCGTTGCCTAAAAGCTCTCCATCTGCGCGCGGCTCACGGAAAAATTAGACGGGAATAGCAATGCGAGACACCGAAGCCAGCAATTGGATGGTGCCCGTCTCAACGGGAGCACTGATGCGCGCGATGCGGCTTGCCGTCGTGGCTTTTGGCGTCGGTCTGGTGCTGACGGCTGGAGCCGCTCGCGCCGAAGACGACGAAGAGGATGACAAGACATTCGAGGAAAAAATCATCGAGGGGCTCATGGCCGGAATCGGCGGCACCAACATGGAGAATCGGGGCATCGAGTATCGCGAGCGGTCCCCGCTGGTGGTGCCACCCAAGCTCGATCTGCGACCGCCTGAGCAGGTCAAGAGCGAGATCAAGGATCCGAACTGGCCGAAAGATCCGGACGAGCAGCGTCGCAAGGCTGCGATAGCGGCGCGAAAAAAAGAAAACAAAGATCCGCGGGAAGCCAGCCGTGTCCTGACTCCAAGCGAACTCAACGCCGTCAAAACCACCCCTCGGGCGCGCACCAGCAACGACCCGGTGCAGCCCGGTAACTCCTCCAACAATCCGATGCTAAGTCCGGCGCAACTCGGCTACACCGGCGGCTTCAGCGGGCTCTTCGGCGGTAACAAAACCGAGACAGCCCCGTTCAAGGGAGAGCCGACCCGGGATTCCCTGACCCAACCTCCCCCCGGCTATCAGACGCCCTCGCCGAATTTCGCCTACGGAACCGGGCCAAAGGAATCGCTGAACAAGCCATATAACCCGGCTGCCGGACAATATGGCGAATAACCGCTGTCTCTCAGCCTCGTGACGCGTAGCCGCCGCCGGACGGTCTACGATGCCGTCGCTCTATCCCCAACGTGCCGGTCGGGGCTTTGGTTCTGACAGGACAAATTGGCGCGGTTGCTGCCGCAAAGCTTTTGCGGAAATCGTGCCAGACAGGTCATGATGTTCTCACACCGCTTCGCCTTGCTGTTCGCCTTGCTGATCCCAGCATTCGCTGTTTCCGTCACCGGCGCGCTCGCCCAGTCAACGGTGACATCAGCCCCTCCGGCCAGCTTTACCCTCGCCAACGGCTTGCAAGTGATAGTGATCCCCGATCATCGCACGCCCGTTGTCACCCAGATGATCTGGTACAAGGTCGGCTCCGCCGACGAGACGCCGGGCAAATCTGGGCTGGCCCATTTTCTCGAACACTTGATGTTCAAGGGCACCAGCAAGCATCCGGCCGGCGAATTCTCGCAAACCGTGCTGCGGATCGGTGGCAACGAGAACGCTTTCACCGCCGTCGACTACACCGGCTATTTCCAGCGCGTTCCGCGCGAGCAGCTCGGCAAGATGATGGAGTTCGAGGCTGATCGCATGACCGGCCTGATCCTCAAGGATGAAAACGTGCTGCCGGAGCGCGATGTCGTGCTCGAGGAATATAACATGCGGGTGGCGAACAACCCTGACGCCCGGCTGGTCGAACAGATCATGGCGGCGCTCTACCTCAATCATCCCTATGGCCGCCCGGTGATCGGCTGGCACGACGAAATCGAGAAGCTCGACCGCGAAGATGCGCTGGCCTTTTACAAGCGCTTTTACGCCCCCAACAACGCAATCCTGGTGATTGCCGGAGACGTCGAGCCCAATGACCTCCGCCCGATAGCAGAGCGGAGTTTCGGCGAAATCGCCGCCCAACCGGCGATTCCGGCGCGGCGCCTGCGTCCGCAGGAGCCCCAACCCGTAGCGCCGCGCACGGTGACGCTGTCGGACCCCAGAGTCGAACAGCCCGGCCTGAAACGCTATTATCTGGCGCCATCCGCAGCCACGGCCGCCGCTGGAGAGAGCCCGGCGCTTGACGTGCTCGCGCAACTGATGGGGAGCGGCAGCAATTCTTATTTGTATCGCGCGCTGGTGGTCGAAAAGCCGCTCGCGGTCAGCGCTAACGCGGGTTACCACGGCACAGCGCTCGACACGACGCAGTTCACGATATCGGCCTCGCCGAAACCTGGCGTGGAGTTCTCGCAGATCGAGCAGGTGATCGATAGAGTGATATCGGACATCGGTCAAAACCCGGTGCGGGCCGAGGATCTCGAGCGCGTCAAGACCCAGCTCATCGCCGAAGCAATCTATGCCCAGGACAACCAGGCGACGCTGGCGCGATGGTATGGCGCCGCGCTCACCACCGGTTTGAGCATCGAGGACATTCGGAGCTGGCCGGATCGCATCCGCGCCGTCACTTCCGAACAGGTCCGTGCCGCCGCGCAGAAATGGCTCGATAAGAAGCGTTCGGTCACCGGCTATTTGATCAAGGACACCACAGCGAAACGCGAGGAGAAGCGCTCGTGAGTTATTCCCGCCCTTGCGCGTGGCGCTTCTTGTTTGTGCTTGCCGCTTGGCTGACCATGCTCCCGCTTTGTTCGATGCCTTCGCAGGCGGCAGCCAAAATCCAGCGTCTGATCTCACCCGGAGGCATCGAGGCGTGGTTCGTGCAGGACGCCACGGTGCCGCTGATTGCGATGGAGTACGCGTTCGGCGGCGGTGCGACCCAAGATCCGGCCGACAAATCCGGCGTCGGCCATCTCGTCGCAGACCTGCTCGATGAAGGTTCCGGCGATCTGGATTCCAGGACCTTTCACGAACGTCTCGACCGCCGCGCAATCGAGCTGAGTTTCACCTCGACGCGAGATCATTTCCGCGGCTCGTTGCGCATGCTCAAGGACAACCGGGACGAAGCATTCGATCTATTGAGGATGGCTCTGACATCGCCGCATTTCGATAGCGCCGACATCGAACGCATTCGCTCGCAGGTCATGTCAGGATTGCGGCGCGACACCACCAATCCGTCGTCGCTTGCCGGCCGCAAATTCATGGAAGTCGCGTTTGGCGATCATCCCTATAGCCGCCAGGCCAATGGCACGCTCGAGAGCGTGGCGAAGATCGAAGTCGCCGATCTCAAGGAGTATGTCCGCCGTGTTCTGGG
>VAZS01000424.1 GCA_005884855.1 Alphaproteobacteria bacterium
AGGCCAGGCTGACGACGTGGAAAACCGGGATGGGGTTCATGGCTTGTCGGCGTGGGCTCTGGCCGTTCTGCTTGGAGCGGCGTTAGCGGCCGTTATCGGCGCTTCGGCCCTCAACCGCTCGTCACCCGTCAACTCCTCGGCAAGCACCAGCGCTGCCGAACCACTCCTGAGTTACGAACTTGACAAGCTGTTTCGCTCCGCCCGGCGACCCCAAAATGTAGATATCAGTTCGGAGCGGGCCGAGGCCGGTCGCATTCTGATGACCTCCTCGAGCCATAGCGGCGTAAGCAACGACGATAAGGGTTATCTCGTCCAACAGGTGGCTGCGACTACCGGCCAATCGCCTGCCGATTCCGAGCGGCGGGTGGATGCGGCCATCGCCAATTCGAAAGCAGCGATCGCTCGATCCCGTCGCAGCACCATCATCATGGCGTTCTCCCTGGCGGCTGCCACGCTGCTTGGAGCTGTAGCCGCCTGGGCCGGAGCATGCGCCGGTGGCAGGCATCGTGACGGTGCACCGCTTCCTGAGTGGATGGCGCATGCCAACGAATTTGAGCGAAGGAGAATCATGTTCAAATAGGCCGGCCCGGGTGACCTAGCGCCGCAGCGCTGGCACGAACAGAAACGGGATCATCCCAAACAGCACGCTGAGCAGCGAAAACGCGATCAGAGGATTATAGCTGTGAGCCCAGTCGTGGATCAGGCCTCCGCCCCAGGAGCCGATCGCCGATCCGAGCCCGCTACCGATCGAAATGGCGCCGTAGATCGTGCCTACGCGCTCGCCCCGAAATATTTTCATGGCGGTTGCGGTCAACAGCGGGCCGCGTGATCCGATCATGCTGCCGAAGCACACGACGAAGCCGCTCAGCAGCCAGAAATTCGGATACCACTGCAACAGCCACAGCATCAGGATGCCGACGATCGAGACAGCATAGCTGAACAGCACCGATGGCCTGCGTCCGATGGTCCCGTCGAGAGAGCTGACGCCCAGCATGCCAAACAGCAGCACGACGCCGCTGAATCCCCACGCAGTGGCGGCCTGCAACGGCGGGAAACCCGCGTCGATCAGATAAGCCACAACCTGCGGGGAGATCGCATACATCCCGATCGCGGTGAAGAAGAACGTGCAGAACAACGCCCAGAACGCGTGGTGACGCATCGCCCGCAGCAATGTCCAGCCTTCGTCGTCGAAGTCCGTCGCGGCGCTTTTTGCCAACTGCGGCGAGCCGGTGGAGAACAATCGCCAGGGCAGGATCAACAGCGGGAGCACTAGCAACAGCGCGACGACGCCGAACAGCTGATAAGCTTCCCGCCAGCCGATGTGATCGATCAGCAGCTGCGACGCCGGAAGTAGGATCAACACGCCGGCGCCGGTCGCGGAATAGACGACGGCCATCGCGGTCGGCAATCGCGGACCAAACCAGCGGCCGAGCAGAATCGAATTCGGGACGTTGCCGATAAATGCAATCCCGAGACCGACGCAAATCCCGACGCTCAACTGGAACTGCCACAGATGTTGCGCGCGGGCGGCGATCAGGAATGCGCCAGCCAACAGCAAGAGTCCGATTGAATAGACGGTTCGCGGCCCCGAGCGATCGAAGAGGCGGCCGATCAGCGGGGCGCCGACCGCGCCGGCAAGCGCGCTCAGCGAATAGACCGAGACCACCTGGGCGCGATCCCAGCCAAAGCTCTCCGCAATCGGCTTGAGAAACACGGTGAAACTCTCGCCTAGGCCGCGGCCGAGCACGGAGAGCATAAAACACAGCGCAAGCACGTTGAGCGCCACCCGCGCCGGCTTCGCCGCTCCGCGTTGAGTTTCTTCTCGTCGCGTGTTTTCAGTCATGCCGCAAGGGAGCGCGTTTCCTCGGCATGGAGCAAGGGTCTAAACCGAATGCGCCTATGCAGGCTTGAGCAGGACGTGGCGCTTTTTGCCGACCGACAGCTTGATCACACCTTCAGGCGTAAGCTCGGCAGGCGTCAGGCTCATCTTTTCGTCAGTAACTACCACGTCATTGATCCGCAGCCCGCCACCTTTTATTTGACGCCGCGCCTCGCCATTCGACGCCACAAGCCCCGCCCTGACGAAAGCCGCGAGCACGCCGAGGCCAGCCTCGAGTTCCGCGCGGGCAATTTCTATCGTCGGAAGATTTTCGGCGATTGCGCCTTCCTCAAAGGTCTGCCGGGCGGTTTCGGCGGCCACCCCGGCCGCGTCAGCCCCGTGAAGTAGTGTCGTCGCGGAGTCGGCAAGCGCCTTCTTGGCTTCGTTGATCTCGGCTCCCCGGAGTCTTGCCAGCCGTTCGATCTCCTCCAGCGGCAGTGTCGTGAACAGTTTCAAAAAGCGTCCCACGTCCGCGTCGTCGGTGTTGCGCCAAAACTGCCAGTATTCGTAGGGCCTCTTCATGTCGGCATTGAGCCAGACCGCTCCGCTTGCAGTCTTGCCCATCTTTTCGCCCGAAGACGTCGTAATCAGTGGGGTTGTCAGGGCGTGCAATTGCGGGGTGCCCATCCGTCGGCCAAGGTCGATGCCGTTGACGATGTTCCCCCACTGGTCCGAACCGCCCATTTGCAATCGGCAGTCGTAGCGCTGGTTCAGCACCACGAAATCGTAGGCTTGCAAGATCATGTAGTTGAATTCGATGAAGCTCATCTCCTGGTCGCGCTCTAGTCTGAGCCTGACCGAATCCATAGCGAGCATGCGGTTTACCGAGAAGTGCCGGCCGATGTCGCGCAGCATCTCGATCCAGTTGAGCTTCGTCAGCCATTCCGCGTTATCCGGCATGATCGCATCGTGCTTGCCCCCGCCAAAGCGCAGGAAACGGGAAAACACCTGTTTGATGCCTTCCTTGTTATGCTCGATGTCTTCGATTGACAGGATCTTGCGGGTCTCATCCTTGCCGGATGGGTCGCCGACTCTGGTGGTACCGCCGCCCATCAACGCGATCGGCTTGTTGCCAGTCTGCTGCAGCCAATAAAGACACATGATCTGCACCATGGAACCGACGTGTAGCGAGGGCGCGGTACAGTCAAAACCGATATACGCGACGAGCTCTCGTCTCGCCGCGAGCGCATCCAGCGACTCCGGAACTGATATTTGGTGAATAAAGCCGCGGCTCTGCAGCACATTGAGAAAATCAGATTTAAAAGCAGTCATTTGTGTGCGACTCTGATCATTCTAATTTCAAGTATTTCGGCGGAATTGCGGACGCCATGAGCGAACAGGCTGCCCGGCCCGGGCGCGTTGTGGCATTATAAGATGTGCTTGTTTGACACAAGCTGGTCGTCGAGGGCAGCAAGCCTGCGAAGGCACTATGGCGATGATGATGACGGCAATCGGTCTGATGAGCGGCACCTCGCTCGATGGGGTCGATGTCGCTTTGATTGAAACCGACGGCAAGCGCGTTAGCGCGTTCGGACCATCCGGATACCGGCCTTATACAGACCAGGAGCGTCGGCTACTGCGCCAAGCGCTGACGGAAGCCGTTTACCTCTGCCAGCGGCATGAACGGCCGGGCATCCTGCGCGACGCCGAGCGCGCCGTCACCATCGCCCATGCCGAGGCCGTCGCCGCCTTTACCGCGCAGAACCACATCTCTCGCGAGGGCGTGGACATTGTCGGCTTTCACGGCCAGACCGTGCTGCACCGGCCGGCGCAGGGAATGACCGTGCAGATCGGCGACGCCGCCGCCCTCGCCAAGGCCATCCATATCCCTGTGATGCATGATTTCCGCGCGGCCGATGTCGCCGCGGGCGGGCAGGGCGCGCCGTTCGTGCCGGTCTATCACCGCGCGCTGGCGCAGTCGCTCGATCGCCAAGGACCGATCGCCGTGGTGAATCTCGGCGGCGTCTCCAACATCACCTACATCGATGGAGCCGATATCCTGATCGCCTGCGATACCGGGCCGGGTAACGCTCTGCTTGACGACTTTATGTTCCGGACTACAGGGCAGCCGCTCGATAGTGAGGGCCGCATGGCGGCTCAAGGCGTTGTGGACGTCGGATGGGTGCTTCGTG
>VAZS01000425.1 GCA_005884855.1 Alphaproteobacteria bacterium
CCTGCCGTCACTATCGTCGCCTACCGCGGCCCCCGAGCCCAGCCTGGCGCCGGAGATGCCCGCGACCATTCGGCCAGACGAGATTGTTGGGCGCTGGGGTCTCGCATCGTACCAGAATCCCGCCGACCGGGCGCGCACCGAGGCTGCGGCCAGGGCGCAGTGCAAGCAGCCTTACGTGATCGGCGCCGGATCCTCTGGCGGCGTGATGATGCATCTGGCCGATCAGGCCACCCCACAGGAACTGCGACTCAAGGGCAGCCCGAGCGGCAAAAACTACATCGGTCCGCCCGGACCGGCCGCTAGCGAGCAGGATCGGGAGATCGTTTCCTTCGATGGTCGCGTTCTCATCACGCGCTTCATCGATAAGGATGCCGCGACGCGTTACGGCAATATGGTCTACATCCGCTGCGCACCCCGCGCCTGATGCTCGCTGCCGATCACGATAAGGCCGCCAGAGGGTGTCTACCGACGGGCCGGAGCCTCCAAAGACCCAGATGAACCTCAAACTCTAGTCGAACAGCGCGTCGATATCGTCCTGTGAGGCGTGGCCGATGTCGCCTTCGGTTTTCGGACCGTTCAATAGCTTGGCGTCGCCCTCGCGGGTATTGAGGATCAACGGCGCATGCGCCTTGATTGCGTCGACGCCACCCCAAATGTCCATCATGATGGTTATGTGATTTTCGATGAATTTCATCGTGGTCATCACCTTGCTGATGCGCTGCCCGGTGAGGTCCTGGAAATTACAGGCCTCGAAAATGGAAACAACGCGCTCCTGGATTTCCTCGCCGAGGATCTTTTGCTGGTCGATGGAGGTCACCTTGCTTAGCGCTGTCGCGGCTTGATCAATCGATTCCGCGGCTTCTAGAATCTGCTGGGTCGCTTGCTCAGTGCCGCCAACCACAGCGCCGAGTTCGCCATTTACCTTGGCCATTTCCTCGCCGTTGAAGCTCTTGCCGTGCAACACCGCGATTTCCCGCTTGGTACGGTTGATCGCGTCACAAATAAGGTCAAGCTCGACCTTGAGCTTCGCGCATTGCTCGATCTGCGCACGATAGGTTTCGAGCAGGGCCGGGGCCGCCTCGACCTCGCGCAAAACCGAGGGGTCGATAGTCTCACCCGGCGTGCTGCTGCCGGCTCCCGCCATCTGAGCGCGGATGGCGCGGAGCTCGGTCATGATCTCGCGATGCATGGGGCCGATATCGCCTTCGGCAACTGCGGGCATCGACATGCCAGCACCGCTGAATGCCTCTTCGATACGAAAACGTTTGCGATGAACCGGCATGAGATTTCCCTGACCTTCACTCGTCAAGTTCTACACGGATGCGATTTAACATCGGGTTCACGCCGGGAACCCGCATGAAGTGCGCGCTTGCAACCATAGACAGACGATTAACCATGCTCAGGCGACCTTCATTGAAAATAAACGCTGCCGAGAAAACCGCGCGCAGTTCAGGACGTGGTGAATCGAAAATCCGCTTCTGTTTACCAAACCGATGCGGTTCTGGTTTTTAGTGATTTGCAAGGGCGCCCGAAGCCGGCGCTCGCTACGGCGAAACAGTACAGAGTACGTCGATGTTCAAAAGAATGTCTCTTGCGCTCGTCACTGGCGCGGCTTGTCTTGGCATACAAGTTTATCACGCGAACGCTGTCGAAGCGGGGGCTGGCTCCGAGCCTGCTGTGATCTACGCCGATCAACCCGCGCAGCGCCCCATTCCAGTTCGGATGGGGTACGCAGAGCGCTCGAGCAAACCATGCGCCAGCAGGAAGACGCAAGCGAACCCATGGATCCGCCGTTCAATCCAAAATACGAAAAACAGCTGGTGGATTATCACGGCTACGAGAGCCCCGGCACTATTGTCGTCGACACGCCAAACAAGTTCCTGTTCCTGGTGCAGGGCGAGGGCAAGGCGCTACGCTACGGCATAGGGGTCGGCCGTCCTGGCTTCACTTGGTCGGGCGTCAAGCAGGTCTCCGCCAAGAAGGAATGGCCGGCGTGGACGCCACCTGCGGAAATGCTGGCGCGGCGTCCGGATCTGCCCCGCCACGTGGAAGGTGGTCCGCAAAATCCGCTCGGCGCCCGCGCCATGTATCTGGGGTCATCGCTTTATCGTATCCACGGCTCCAACGAACCCTGGACCATCGGCACGAACGTCTCGTCGGGGTGCATCCGGATGCGCAATGAGGACGTGATCGACCTCTATGGCCGCGTCAATGTCGGCGCAAGGGTGATCGTTATCTGATGGTTTAGCATTCAATGAAAAAACGGCCGCCCGTTGGGGCGGCCGTTGTGTTTGCAAGCTTCGGAAATCGATCAGGCGTAGTCACCGTCGCTGTCATTACCGACGTCATCGGAATCGAGATCCATGTCGTCACGATCCTGGTCATCATCGTTCGACGCTGTGTCGAACAATCCGGCGCGCGAATCATCGCCGACGCGATCCGCCGGTCCGCCGATGTCGTTGATCCCGGCGTCGCTTGCCAGAGTGCTCCCGGATTGATCAGCCCAGGGAGTTTGACCGGAAGCGGTGCCGCCAAACGCGCTCGGATCGCCGAAGCCGTGATGGCTTCCTCCCATCATCGAACGGATGCTGCCAAGCAGCAGTGAGCCGCCGACCATGCCCGCGGCCGCTGCGGCCGCGGTTCCCAGAAACGAGCCTCCGCCGGGCACAGGTGGCTGCGAGGCACCATAGCCCTGACCGTACGGTGCCTGACCATACTGTCCCGGAGGCTGGCCCTGCTGCATGACCTGACCGCTGTTCCACACCGGGCGGCTCGGAGCCTCGGGCGGCGGAACGTTCGGGACCGAGCCGCGCGGCTGACTTTGCCCGAATATGGTTTCCCGCATGGAATCGAGGAACCCGCCGGATCGATTTTCTTCCGGGGCGCCGGCCGCCTCGAGCTCCTGGATGCGGCTGTTGGCGCGCTTGAGCGCTTCATCCTGCACCAGGACGGTCTGCACCAGCGGGTAAACCGCGTTCGGCGCCTTGCGCAGGCCTTGGGCGATCGCAGCAGCGGCCTCTGGGTCTCGCGGGGCGCTCTCCAATCTGGAGAGGCGGTCGAAAAGATCATCGATCAATTGGCGTTCTTGCGGCGTCATGGATTCTCTCCTCGCATCGAAAGCGCAGCCAAATGTAGGGGGGATTTTTGTCGTCAGTAGTGCGGCGGTCAATTAAATTCACGACTGCGACAAGATGCGCGGCGGCTGGCTCAGCGCTATCAGGCCAACGTGACCTTGCTCGCAGCCAACAAAGGCGGGAAATGCTCGCCACCGAGAAAAGCGTGTTCGCGTTCGCGCGGTGTCGTCAGCGGGTCGAGGCTGACGAGGGTATCATCCACGAAGCCGGGGTGACACATGATGACACCATTCTCCGGCAGCCCATCGAGAAATTGCCGCATCAAACTGCCGAAATCGTGCAGTCGAGAGAAATTGTAGACGCCGGCGAATCCGGGATTGAATACGATGTCGGCGCGCGTTGCTCGCCGCTTGAACTGCGCGCTCAAGGCGTCGAGAACCAGTGCCTTGGGCGTGCGCAACCGCTGGGCTAGCCTCTGATTGCGACCGCCCTGGCGAACCCAGGCATTGGGCGCAGCCGTTTTCACTGCGCTGAGAAACGCGTCGCGCACCTGCGGGAACAGCTGCACATGCTGATGGCCGTCGACAAAATCAGGGGCTCGGCCGAACATTTCTGCGAACGCTGAAAGCTGAACCATCACTTCAGCACGTATAATTTCCGCATCGAGCCGACGCAGCAGGCCCGCGCGCAGCAGTTTTGGAAATGCCGGAAACATGCCGCCATCGATCGGCTTGAAATGCATCGTGAGCGGCCGAAACGGCGCGGTCAAGGTGACGTGCAGGCCGGTCGCGCAACGCGGACTGCTCGCTGCTGCGGCTTGCAGCGCACTGATTTCGGCGCGGCCGACCGCAGGACCAAGAACCATCACGGAGGTAGCGTTGAGACGGCCGCGCTCGATCAGATCGCGAATCGCAAGATTGACACCGGGGCTGAGACCATAATCGTCGGCGCACAGCCAGATGCGGCGGGGCGGCGCGGTATCGTTCATTCGGCGGCGGTCCTCTCGCCGACGTCCTCGGATGTTGCCGGCTCGATACGCTTGACGCTGTGTTCGGCGACAAAATAGATCGGCCGCGCCTTCAGTTCGGAAAGAATCTTGCCGATATATTCGCCCACAATACCGATCATGATGAGCTGCACACCGCCGATGGTCATCAGGCCGATCACCAATGAGGGATAGCCGGGAACCGATTTTCCGGTCGTCCAGGTCTCCCACAGGATCGAAAGCCCAAACAGGAAGGCCACGGTCGCGAGCAATACCCCGAGCAAGCTGGCAAAGCGCAGCGGAGCCACCGAGAAAGATGTCAGCCCTTCAATCGAAAGCCCCACCAGCCGGCCGGCGCTGAACCTGGTGATGCCGTGGGCGCGCGGCGCAGGTTCGTAGTCGACGCGGATTTGGCGGAAACCGATCCAGCTTGCGAGCCCCTTGAAGAAGCGATTGCGCTCGGGGAGCTGGCGCAGCGCCGCCGCCGCCCTCGGCGACAGCAGGCGGAAGTCGCCGGCATCCTCCGGGATCTTCTGCCGCGCGCCCCAGTTGATCAGCGCGTAAAAGCCGCGCACAGCGACCCGGCGCGGCAACGATTCGTTGTCGCGATGCGCCTTGGCGGTATAGACTACGTCATAACCGCCATCGATCCAGTGACTGACAAGCTGTTCGACCAGATCAGCCGGATGCTGACCATCGCCGTCCATGAACAGGACGGCCCCGCGACGGGCATGGTCCAGTCCCGCCATCAAAGCGGCTTCCTTGCCGAAATTGCGCGACAACGAAACCACTTGAACGTCGAGCGCATCGGCCGCAAGCCCGCGCGCGATGGTGAGGCTGGCATCGGTGCTGCCGTCATCGACATAGACGACCTCGCAGTCAAGCCCGTAATTCTGTCGCAAGGTCTTTGCCAGCCTGCTCAGACGTTCATGCAAGAGCGCAAGCCCGGCCGCCTCGTTGTACAAAGGAACGACAATGGACAGCCCCTGCGCCGCGGCTGTGGCGGCGGTGGTTGTCAGGCCGGAGACGTCGGTACCCAGGGTCATCGATCAGCTTTCAAACGCCAGCAATACATATGGCAATTGCCATCCATTGTCGCCACTCGATCCTGCCGCCCTCCGGCCTCAGTGCCGCAGGAAAGCCTGTAATTTCTCGAACAGGGGGTTGTCGCGGTCGAGCACGTAATCGAGCGACGCCACCGACACCGTGTCGGCGCCGTGCGCGCGCAGAAAGCTGCCAAGCGCGTAAAGTTGCGCCGGAGGGCAATGCAGCGTCACCATCCCCGAGGAGGTCGGTCCGCCGAACGGCGAGACCACGCCGTACCTGTTGTGGGCTTCGGCCAGCAGCGCGGCGTCGCAGCCCTTAAAACGGGTACGCACTTCGCGGTACTTGCTGGCGCGGGCGCGTGCCGCGATGTGATCCAGGATCACGCGCGCGGTCTCGCGCGCCTCGCTCGACCAGTCGGCCTGCTTTGAGGCCACGAGATTGGCCTGGCTGCGCAGGATAACGCCATCATCGAGCACCTTGAGACCGTTGGCGGCCAGCGTCGCGCCCGTTGTCGTGATGTCGACAATCATTTCGGCCGTGCCAACCGCGGGCGCACCTTCGGTCGCGCCGGCGCTCTCGATTATTCGGTAGTCGACGATGCCATGCGAAGCAAAGAATGCCCGGGTCAGATTGATGTATTTGGTTGCCACGCGCATACGCCGGTTGTGCTGCGCACGAAAGCCGGTGCTGACATCATCGAGATCGGCCATCG
>VAZS01000426.1 GCA_005884855.1 Alphaproteobacteria bacterium
GAAGCCTCAGAATTGGAAAATGCGCTAGCTCTCTGCCCGTCATGCCCGGGCGAGGCGACGAAGCTTTGCTTCGCGCCGATGTCCCGGGCATCCACGTCCTGACTGAACTTAAAGAACGTGGATTGCCGGGACGAGCCCGGCCATGACGAATGATACTCTTATCAATCCGGCTTCACATAATCTTTCGCGATGATGTCCTCCGCACCAAATCCCTTGTCGACAAATCCCTGCTGCTGAAGCCAGCCGATCTGGTTGCCTACATTGCCGACGTCGAGCTTACCCACGGGATCGATATAGGAGCAGTTGCCGACTACCTGCTCGACTGGCAGATTCGTATACTTCGCAATGATCTCCAACAATGGCCGGGTCTTTTCGTCGATCGGCGCCTTGCCGTCGCTAACAGCCGCCAGAATCACGTCGTGATATTCCCGGTCGGCGCGAGCAAGCGCGACGAGAAGCCTAGTCACCAGCGGCTTGTCGGCCACGGTCTTGATGGAAGCGAACACCGCTCCCAACTGCCAAGGCGTCTCGTCGCCTACCCAGCCCAACAGTTTGGCGCCGCCCTCGTCGATCAGCTTGCGCGCGGTCGAGGCCGGCAACAAGGCAGCATCGACTGTTTCGCCCTTTAGCGCCGCTGCCGCGTTCGAAAGCGACTGTAGCGGCACCACTTTCACATCGCTGAGCTTAAAGCCATATTTGTCCGCGAGCAGGCCGAGGGAATAATGGAAGCTGGAGCCGGTCTGGGTCACCGCCACGCGCTTGCCGGCGAGATCGCGGGGCGTTTTGAGCCCACCGGCATAAGCATTATTGCTGGCGAAATAGCCAATGAGGGGATAACCCGCCTTCTCGCGGCTCATGCCGCCAATCACTTTCAGCGTGCCCTTGCCCGCGAGATTATAAAGACCGGCGGTGAACGCAGTGATGCCGAAATCGACATCGCCCGATGTGGTGGCGACCGCGATCGGCTGCGCGGCGTCGAAAAATTTCAGTTCGATGTCGAGACCGGCCTCGCGAAAATAGCCCTTGTCCTGCGCGATGAACACCGGCGCCGACGACGACAGCCTGAGCACGCCGACTCTGGCCTTCAATGCGCCTTCGCAACGCGCATCCGAAAGCCAGCCTGCGCTCAGCATCACTCCGAGCAGCCCCGCCAGTAACATCCGTGACCCGCCCGGGCGGCAACGCGGCATCATACGTTCTTCTCCTCTTGTCACAAACCTTGGGGGATCGGCTGATCCTGCCCGAGAAAGGCGCCTTGTTCTCTCAAATCTAGCTGCAGCCTGTGCACGGCGATATCGCGCGGGACCGCATTGCCGCTTAGGGCCAGCGCCGCGGCAGTCCCGGCCGCTTCCCCCATCGCAAAGCAGGCGCCCGAGACGCGCGCCGCCGACTGCCCGTCATGGGTCATCGAGGCGCAGCGCCCGGCCACAAGCAGATTGTCCAGGCCTTGTGGCGTCAGCATGCGATATGGCAATTCGTTAAAGCCGCGCGATTCCGGGATCGGCGGGAACTTGAAGATCACGTCTCCGGCGATATGGGATTCCATCGGCCAGCCATTGACACCGATGCTATCGTCAAACGCGGCGCAGCCGAGCACGTCATCGCCCGAGAGCATATAGCCACCGATGATGCGGCGGGTTTCGCGGATGCCGAGCTGCGGCGGCAGGTCGACGATGTAGGAGTTTTCGAAACCAGGCACGGTGCGCAGGAATTCAAAGGCTTGCACCGCCTGTCGGCGGCCGTCGATCTCGCCGCGCGTCAACTCGTCTGGTTCGAGGCCGTTGATCGCTCCGCCATCGGCCCGCGCGAGCTGGGTAAAGTTCACCCGCCATTCTATAGCCGAGCGCTGCGGCCGAACGATCGCGGCCTTGCGCGGAAAACGATGCGTGCCGGCGGCTTCGGCTCGCTCCATCAACGCCGGGATCGTCCGCCAGGCCTCGCCCGCCTTTGCCGGCTCGATGCCATTGAGGCGGAACATCATCGAGGGATAAAGCATGCCGCCGTTGTTGTCGCCGAGCTCGTAACGCGCGCCGGCCCAAGCCGCCAGATCGCCGTCGCCAGAGCAGTCGATGAAGATGTCGGCGCGTACCGCTTGTCGGCCCGCCTTGGTTTCCACCATCATCGCGCCGATACGGGTTTCGTCGAGCATCACGACGCCGGCGCCAAGCGCGTGGAACAGCACATTGACCCTGTGGGCCGCGAGCAGATCGTCGGCCGCGATCTTATAGGCGGCGGTGTCATAGGCCTGCGCCAGAATTTTCCCCAGAATCAGATGCGGCGCACTGAGGCCGCCGAGCCGGTCGATGCGCGCCAGCAAATCGGACGCGACGCCTTGCACGACGCGATGCATCTCGCCATGGACATTGGCGTGCAGTCCGCAAAAATTCGTCACTCCCGCCGCCGTGCCCATGCCGCCGAGGAATCCATAGCGCTCGATTAACAGCGTGCGACAACCCGCGCGCGCAGCCGCCACCGCGGCAGCAATGCCTGCCGGTCCTCCGCCGAGCACGGCGACTTCATACTCGCCATATAGCGGCACTTGGCGGGCGGGTTCTTCGATGAATTTCGGGAGCAAGTTCTTCCTTCTTGGATTGTAGGCGGCCGATCATGCCCTGACGGAAGGAGTTTAGCTATCCGTCCGAAGAGCGGTTGCACGACCGCACAAGCTCGGGGAAACTGGTTCCCCGCCTCGAAGGACACCTGACCCATGCGAATATGCATCTTTGGCGCCGGCGCGATCGGCAGCCATTTTGCGGTGCGACTCGCGCTGGCCGGACATGATGTGTCCTGCGTGATGCGCGGACCGCATCTTGAGGCGGTGAAGGCCCATGGCCTGACACTGCGGGTCGGAAACGGCGAGTTTCTGGCGAAGCTGAGAGCATCCAACGACCCGGCGGCACTCGGTCCGCAGGACCTTGTCATCAGCACGCTGAAAGCCAATTCCTTGAGCAGCCTTGTCATTGGTCTTCCGCCTTTACTGCGCGACGACACTGCCGTGGTGTTTGCGCAGAACGGCATTCCATGGTGGTACGACATTGGCCTTGGCGTCGATCATCCGCCACCGCCGGATCTCGGGTTTCTCGATCCCGGTGGTCGTTTGCGCGCGGTCGTCTCGCGAGAGCGGATTGTCGGCGGCGTGGTCTATTCGTCGAACGAGGTCGTCGCACCCGGCATCGTCGTCAATGCTTCGCCTGAGAGAAACATGCTGCTGATCGGAGAATGCGACGATCGCTCCAGCCCGCGGATTGAACGCTTGAGGGACGTGCTCGAGAAAGCCTGGATTCACTCGCCATCTGTCGCTCGGATCAGACAGGCGATCTGGTCCAAGCTGCTGACCAACATGTCGATGTCGGTGTTGTGTCTGGTGACGGGGCAAACCGCAAAGGCGGTCCGGGACGACCCTGCATTCCGTGAGGTAGTGCCGCGTTTACTCGATGAAGCCAACAGCGTTGGTCAAAGCTGTTTCCCTGAGGTCCAGCGCGTGACCCGCAGCGGCCCGGCGCCCGACCACAAGCCTTCTATCTTGCAAGACTACGAACGCGGCCGCCCGATGGAAATCGATGCGCTTGTTACAGCCCCGGCGGCGTTTGCCAGAGCCGCAG
>VAZS01000427.1:0-4150 GCA_005884855.1 Alphaproteobacteria bacterium
CGCAGCGATCCGCGCCTGCTCGAGCAGATGATCCGCAACCTGCTCTCCAACGCGGTGAAATACACCAATGAGGGCAAGATCCTGCTCGGCTGCCGGCGGCGCAGCGACAAATTGCGCATCGAGGTCTGGGATACCGGGATCGGCGTTCCCGCAGAGCAACTTCAAGCGATTTTTGAGGAGTTCCATCAAGTCGACAATCCGGCGCGCGAGCGCACCAAGGGCCTTGGCCTCGGTCTCGCCATTGTCGAGCGGGTCGCCGACCTTCTGGGCCACACTGTCGATGTCCGTTCCCGTCCGGGTAAGGGCTCAGTCTTTGCCATCGAGGTGCCGCTCGGAGAACACGTGGCGCCATCGCCTCGGCTCGACCGGGGCGAGGTAAGTGAAAGCGCACACCAGACAGGCGCAATTCTGGTTGTCGAGGACGACCCGTCGGTGCGCGAGATGCTGGCGCTGCTGCTCGAAGAAGAGGGTCACCGCACGACGACTGCCGAGGATGGGAGAAGGGCGCTGGAATTGGCGGCGCGAAGGGCGATACGCCCGGATCTCGTCATCGTCGACTACAATCTGCCAAAGGGTCTGAACGGCCTCCAGGTCGTCGCTGGGCTGCGGCAGACGCTCGATTACGAGATCCCAGCGGTCATTCTCACCGGCGACATCTCGACAGACACCTTGCGCGAGATCGCTCACGGGGGCCACCTGCACCTGAACAAGCCGGTGAAGGCGAAGGAACTGACGGACTTGATCCAGAGCCACCTCGCTGAGACGCGACTATCCGCGCAAGCGAACACCCGGAAGCTTGTCGAGGCGGGCGGCGATGGCCCGCGAGCACCGATCATGTTCGTGGTCGACGATGACGGCGCCGTGCGCGAGGCGATGCGCGATCTGCTCCAGGAAGATGGCCGAACAGTCGAGATCTACGCCAGTTCCGAGGCGTTCCTTGCAGCCTATCGTCCTGGCCGCGAAGGCTGCCTTCTGGTCGATGCCCAGATGCCTGGCATGGGTGGGCTGGCGTTACTGCGGCGGCTTCACAGCGAGGGAACTCGGTTGCCGGCCATCATGATCACTGGCCAGGGCGACGTGCCGATGGCGGTCGAAGCCATGAAGGCCGGGGCTGCGGATTTCATCGAAAAGCCGATCGGCCGCGACGAACTGTTCGCCAGCATCGAACGCGCCTTGGAACACACTCGGGATTCGGCGAAGTTGGCGGTTCGGCAGGAAGCAGCGGCGACACGCTTCGCCGGTCTGACCGGGCGCCAGCGCGAGATCATGGAGCTGGTGCTCGCCGGTCATCCGAACAAGAACATTGCCGCCGATCTCGGCATCAGCCAACGCACGGTCGAGAACCATCGCGCGGCCGTCATGAAGAAGACCGGGTCCCACACGCTTTCGGCGCTGATCCGCCTGGCGCTCGCCGCCAACCCCGGCACGCCGTCGCATTCCCTCCCTTGAACAAGGGCACGACGCGCCTGGCCGACGGGGATCCCTCGCACGGATAAGGTGGCGATCCGAAGTTGTGCCCAGCGGCTCAGCGGCTAACATCGCTTCGAACTGTATTGGCGTATTTGGCATTTTCGATCACCATTGAAAAATGATTCCGAAATGATCACACAGTGAATTGCGGCAAAAGGCAGCCTGATCAGAGTGCCGAACGGCACCGTTCTAATGACGAAACGCCCCCAAATTTGGGGGCGTTTGTTTTCGGGAGCCAGGGGCGGGTATGTCGTCGAGCTTGATCGCCGCGTTGAGACCTATTAGGGGTGCTACTCATATTACCGTCAAGGCGGCCCGGTCGAGATCGGCGGCATCGTCGGTCTGATCCTTGTCGTCCTCGTGATCGGGTGGCTGGTGCACGGGCACCTCGGGGGCCTCTATCTCTGAGATTTTCGACAGGAGCCTCGCCTGGCCATGGCGTAATCGGGCAGAGCGGATCGTGCAGACGCTGGCATCGTTCAGTTGTGTAGATTGGCTGCGTCGAGCGGCTCGCGCTGCTTCGCTGGTCGCAGCCTTATCGGTACTCGGTGTTCCGGGCACCGCCGTTTCGGCCGACGTGCCGGACAGCGCGTGGTTCATCGACGGCACTGGGGCAGCGATCCAAATCTTCGATTGCAGCGGCCTGCTTTGCGGCAGGATCATCTGGCTGCACAAAGCGCACGATGCCGCTGGGCAGCTGGCCCACGACAACAAGAACCCGGATCCGGCATTCCGGCAGCGCCTGCTGTGCGGCCTGACCATTCTTCAGGGGCTACAGCCGGCGGATCTTGACCACTGGGACAGCGGTGGGCTCTACAACCCGGACGACGGGCGGAGATACCGCGTTTCGGCAGAACTCCCTTCGGCCAATGTGTTCAAAGCCCGCATCTATCTGGGCGTGCCAAGACCCTGCAGCGGGTCACCCGGCTCGGGTTGGAAGGATGGTGCTAGAGCCGCTCGAAGCTCCGGGGTTGCGGAGCGGCGGCACTGCCGGGAATCAGCATGCCCCACCAAAGGGCATCTTGTAGACGGTGGAAGCCTCAGGTGTCTCGGCCGGGGCCCATGTTCGAGAAGTCGTCGCCTCGGCCGATCGGCCGTAGGTAGTTTCCGAAGCTATCCGTGATCGGATATCGCCGGCATGTTCAATAGGTGCGGGCACCCAAGGGTCGTGCGAGTGGGTTTGAAAATCCTCTACCGAAATCCCCGACGACCCGGCGAGGCCGGCATCAAGCTCGTCCCCGATCAGTCGCAGAAAGCGGCAGAGAGGGAGATCCTGGAACGATTGGGCTTCACCGTAATCGAGATGACGCCTGTGCCCTTCACTCTTACGCGCCATACCCGGCCGGCAATTTGCCGAGAACATTGGAGGGTAAGATGAACGATTTCGGTCGACTTCTCGAAAAAGAAATTCCGCGGCTGCGGCGCTATGCTCGTGCCTTGGGCAAGACGTGTTCGATGAAGGCGAGAGCGCCATCAGCGTGCGGGCCTGGGTTAGCGCCGAGGCGCCAGGCGGTGCCCGCTGCCGCGCAGGCTAAAACACCCGAACTTGGGTCATTCGCGGCGGCTCCTACTCCCAGAGGCGCAGGCCCGACGAGCTGATCCGGCAGCCGCGCGAAAAGGTACCCACAAGTCTCACCGTGCCGAAATTAGGTAGTTTCCGAACCTAGCGCTGACCTCCGCTGAACCCTAGTGTCGCAGATGGTCAGCCAACGAAACGCTGTCTTCTCAATACTGGAGGAACCCCGTGCGAAGCATCCATGAAGAGCCGAACCCGAGCTGCGTCACTGCGCTTTTCGCAGATCGCGCGCTATTCTTTGTGTTGCCAAAGGGCGCCACGCTCGAAGATCTTGCGGGGCGCCTGGCTTCTCTACACGTTGGCACGCCAATCGCAATCAACGTACGGCTCGACTCTTAGCCCGAAGGCATTGACAGACATATCGAGATCGCCGCGCCTGGCGACCTGCCGACAGTCGTAGAAGCAGTTGACGCTTGCAGGAGGTGGCGATCGTCCGAGATTGGTCAGCCTCGCATCAAACAACTGGTGAATAGGACACCGCCGATAACCAATGCCGTCCAAATTAGATCAGTGGCGTTGAGGGAAACCCAACGTTTCCAACCTTCGCGGAAGGATAGCATCCGGCCACCGCCCCTTCTCCGAGGCACGACACCCTCGCTGTGAGCCGGTTGCGGTACCGTTTCGTCCAGCTGTGCGTCTCTCGCTAGGGCCCCCGCGAGCTCCACCGGATTAGTTTCCACAATCTGAGTCAGAACCGTACCTGTGGTTCGCGCCAGCCGCATCAAGGTGGCAATCCGCCTGTAGGCCGGCACCGACGAGGGCTGTAGCAGCTCCTCATCGGTCTCCACCGTATAGGTTCCCGCAGGCTGCACCTCGTCCGTTCCGGTCAAATTGAATGGATGCCTGAAGGTGACCGTCTTGCTGGTCGTTCGCACGGTCATGAGTGTCCTCGATCCGAAAATATTCTCAAGCGACGCTCTTCAGCGACGGGACGCCCTCGCTGGGAGCCCTTTGACTGGCCAGCACCAGAGCTGAGGCAGGGTTCATACTGTCAACCATCGACGTCGGGATCAGGATCGTCGTGCCACGTTCTTTTGTCGTCTCGTAGATGATGTTCATAGCACGCAGCTGCAGGGCGGCGGGATGATCGGCATAGATCTTGGC
>VAZS01000427.1:4280-5721 GCA_005884855.1 Alphaproteobacteria bacterium
CGGTCGATCGCCTGCCGGTAGTTGGTGATTTCCAATGCCGCCTTCCGCGCGTCATGAACGTGCCAGAAAATGATCGCGTCGACGTTGACCGGCACGGTGTCCTTAGTCAGTGCCTGCTCGGCATTGAACGCAGTCGTCTGGATGCGCTCGTCGATGACTGCCGTGACATTGTCGATGATCGGGAAAATCAGAAAGACCCCGGGCCCTTTCACACCCTGGAGCTTACCGGCTCGGAGGATAACGAACTTCTGCCAAGCGTTGGCCATCTTGAGCGAGAGCGCGATGATGACCGCAGCGGCAAGGAAGGGTGGGGCTAAGTAGATGTCGACCATCTTGCCGAGGGCGAGGCCAACAAGAGCGCAAGAGCGCAGGCAATAACCAAGAAAAGCGTAATCGGGTTCATGCTCGTTGCTCCTCGTGCGTAGTCGTCTCGCGCGAGTTGGCGAGCCTCGTTGCCAACCGACGCGGCACCTGCTCAACGCAGTTGAGCATCTGTTGCGTATCCCCGCTTCGTAGGCTTCCGCGAGCAGAGCCACTCTTCCGAAGCGCCGAGAGGTATTTTCGATAGAACCTCTGACGTCAGCTCGGGTCTGGCGACCATTACATTTGCCGCAATTCGGTTTGCCGCCAGCATCATGACAGCCACGGAGCTTATTGCCCGGTTTATGCGACAGTCGCACCTGTCATCAACCCGCGCCATAGCCCGGTTGAAGAATGGACCTTCAAGTAAGGCTGCCGAGCTTTTCTGCGCAGGCACTAGCAACTGCCGAATTCGGTGCGTTGCTCCCAGGCATGGTAGCCCAGCCGCCTTTCTCGATGAGGGCGCGCCGATCCCAAGAGGAAACCTTGTTGAACGCGACGAGCTTGGCTGCTGCATCGGTTTGCTGCTGGAATTTCTCGACGCAGATCGGAGTCAGCGCTGCTACGACCGCGGTTTCAGCGCGCTGGTTTGCCATTTTCTCAGCGGTGCTGCCGAGTGTCCATCCGAGCGACGAAAACCCTACGACCGTAAACGCGACAGCGCCGACCACCGCCCCCCATACCGCTGGTTTCACCCCGGGATGGACCTTCATTTCGTCACCTTCACTCTAGGAGAAGGGAACTTCTCCCTGTTGCAACCACAGAGTCATATCGGCGTGGCGAGCTTGCGACGGTAGACTCGGAAACTACTCAGACGACGCCCGCCCCGTTGGCTGGTGGTGTTCGCCGTTGGGCTCTCGCCGATGATCGCCTATTGGGCGGCCGGGCTGATCGGCGAACGTTCCGGCGCGGCACAGAGAACGGCGGACGCGTAGGCGGCCGGCGGGTCAAGAAGGGGGAAGAGCCGGCGGAACGGCAGCGACCGAGTTAGGCCGGGGTGAAGGTGGGTCCGCCAGTGCAATTCTGACCCAATGACCGGCTGAAATGCGATCTGGGGGCGGCGGTCTCCGGGATCATTCCC